>JBEIJP010000142.1:0-6905 GCA_040380245.1 Acidobacteriota bacterium
CTTCCAGGTCCTCCCCCTCGACACGCTGGGTGCGCTCGCCCCCTTCGGGGGGAGCGGGACTCCGACCGGCGCAATCAGCCATCAGCCATCGGCGACCCTCCAGGCCCTGCTCAAGCTCTTCTTCTCCGGCGCCCTTCTGCTCCTCCTCTCGGATGTCGTCGACACGCCGGCGCGACGCGACCTGCTGGTGCGGGTCCTCTTGCTGGTCTGCGTCGGGATCGCCCTCGTCGGCATCGGACAGAACTTTATCGGGAAGGTCGTCTGGCAGCGAGGGGCTTTCGGCCCCTTTGTCAATCGCAACCATTTCGCGGGATTTCTGGTGATGGGGGCCGGGCTGTTCGGGGGGCTGCTGCTGGGGCGCAGCACGCGCCGCGAGTGGCTGGCCCTCTACGGCTGTGGGCTGCTGCTCCTCTCGGCCGGCGTCGTCCTCTCGGCTTCCCGTGGAGGACTCATTGCGCTGGGATCGGCCCTCCTCTTTCTGGCACTGGTCGCCGTGCCACTCCTCTTTCGGCAGGGAGGGGGGCGCCGCGCGCGGATCCTTCGGTCGGCCAGTGTCCTTGGTCTCGGCGCGGTCGCCATCGTCACCGCCCTGCTGGTCGTCGGTTCCGAAGGGCTCGTCCAGAACCTGGCCCAGACAGGGAGTGAAATCGAGGGCATCCAGTCGGCGGAAGAGCGGTTCAGTCGACGTGAGATCTGGCAGGCGACTGGTCGTATGGTTCGCGACTATCCGTGGTTTGGCGTTGGTCTCGGCGCCTTCCCCTACGTCTATCCCCGCTACGATCCGAGCGCGGGAACCCAACGGGTCGAGCAGTCCCACAATGATTACCTGCAGGTCCTGGCCGATACGGGAGTTGTTGGCGGGGTGTTGGCGCTCCTCCTCGTCGGCCTGCTCTTCGCCAGGGGGCTGTCGATGGCCCAGACGCAGGATCAGCGCCATCGATCGGTCGTCCTCGGGGCCCTCGCTGGTTGCTTCGCCATGGCCGTCCATAGCCTTGTCGACTTCAACCTGCAGGTGACCGTCAACGCGCAGATGGCGATTGTCCTGGCCGCGCTGGCGACGATGCGCGATCCACAGGCGGCCGCCCGGGGGGAGACCCACCGGCCCGTCCGGCGACGCTCTCTCCCCTCTCCCCGAAAAAACTCCCCGGACGACCGGGCGGGACATCAACTCCCGCCCGCGTCCTCGATCGAGGGTTGACCTCACCTCCGCGCGGTCGGCGCGCTGGTCAGCTGCTGCCGACTGAGGGGGACTCCGTCCCGATACCGGATCCCCAGAATCGCCACCGCGCCGAGCAAGGCAACCCCGGTCAGCAAGAGAAATCCGAGGTCGTAGCTCCCCGTCCCCTCCCGGATTCTGGCGACGGCCCAGGGCATCAACGACTCACCGACCGAGTCGCTGGTGATGATGATGCCGAGAACCCGACTCAACCCCACCAGACCAAAACACTCCGCGGTCATCAACGGGATCAACATGTAGTCTGCGCCGAGCCCAAATCCGAAGAGCACTGCGAAGACGTAGAGCAGTTCCGGGTGCTCGCGCGACAGGGGCAGCAGCGGGATCGACACGCCGACCAGCAGAAATGTCGCCAGCATGACGTGCTTCTTCCGAAATCGGTCGGCCAGATAGCCCATCGAGAGCCGCCCCGCGATGCTGGTCAGCAGGACGATGCTCGGGTAGATCGCCGCGGCCCGGCGGGCCTCTTCATTCGATTTGCTGATGTCGGCCAGGAAGAGGGGGAGGTTCTGGGTCACCCCTCCAACGGCGCTGATGCTCAGGACGCTGCCAAGGGCCAGCAACCAGAATGTCCCCGTTTGCAGGACCTGGGACATCCGCGGCGCGGGGCCATCTGGCGTGGCCTCCTGACCGGCCGCGGCGGGATCGGCCCCATCCGGGAACTGGCCCATCTCCGCCGGGTGTCGCCGGACGACGAAGAGCGCCAGCGCGCCGAGCGAGACGACGATGATTCCGGCCATCAACTGCAGCGATCCCCGCCAGCCGAAGCGCTCCCGCGACCAGAGAATCAGCCACGGCACGATCGCCCCCCCCGCGCCGATTCCGACATAGGCGATCCCCATCATCCGTCCGCGCCAGCGCGCGAACCAGTTGCTGATCAACACCTGCGCCGGCAGCGGCCCCGCGCAGAGATACCCCAGGGCATTGAAGAAATAGAAGAGGTAGAGTTGCGACAGCGAACTCATCCCGCTGAATCCGACCAGCGCGGTTCCCGCGAAGAGTGCTCCGGCCAGCATGACCCGGCGCGGACCGTACCGCTCCATCGCCCAGCCGGCGGCAAATCCGAAGAGCGGGCCGACAATGATCTTGCTCAGCGTGTTGCCGAGCTGGATCTGGTCCCGTCGCCAGCCAAACTCCGCGATGTAGTTCGGAAAGAATTGCGGCAAGCCGTAGAGGACGAACCCGACGATCATCATCATAAAGACGAAGGCGGTTCCGACAATCCACCACCCGTAGAAGGACTGCTGCCTTGATGCCGTTCTCGTCACCGATTGCCTCCTCTGTCTCGCGTGTCTGAGCCCATTTAACTTTCGGGCGCCGGGCTCCCGGGGAGCGGTCCGGTCTGTCTCAGAGGGCTCCCCGCCGAAACTCCTCGGCGAGGTATTCGCTTGCCCGCCACGAGACCGCCGCGATCGTCAGGGTGCAGTTCTTCTCCGGGCAGGAGACGAAGGAAGCTCCGTCGACGACGAAGAGATTCCGCACCTCGTGCGCCTGATTGAACCGATTGAGGACCGATTGTCTTGGGTCGTCTCCCATCCGCGCGGTGCCCACTTCGTGGGTCGCGTCGCCGGGAGGAGGCGGCAGCGACCGCTGGTAGGGCGAGATCTCCGCGCCCGCCGCCCGCAGGATCTCCTCGGCGTTGTCATACATCAGCTCGGCCATCTGCCGTTCGTTCTCCCGCCAGGTCGCGTGAAAGCGCAGCTGCGGAATGCCATACCGATCGGTCAATCCATTGGGATCGATCTCGCAGTAGTTGTCGAAGGTCGGCAGGCATTCCCCGAATCCGGCCAGAAAGACTCGCGCCGGCGAGATGTCACGCACCTCACGCTTGAAGGACCCCCCCCATCCAGCCACTCCTTTGGCAAATCCAGGATAGCGGGTCGATCCCGTCGCCGGCTGGAACTGCCAGCCCCGCAGGACGCCCTTCAGTCGCCGCCCACCCGGCAGATTGGTGTGACGGGGAATGTAGAGGTGTCCGCCGCCCGCCCCGTCGTCGTTGAAGACCTCCGTCCCTTTGAGCGAGCGGAACCAGCCTCCTACAAACCCTGATTTGAAGTTGTCCATCAGGTAATGCCCCAGGACGCCGCTCCCGTTGGCGAGGCCGTTGGGCATCGACTCCGTCCTCGAGTTGAGGAGGATCCGGGTCGACTCCATGGCGCCGGCGCCGAGCACGACCACCTTCGCCTTTGCCTCGTAGGTCTGCCGGGTCCGGGTATCGATGAACTCGACCCCACGGGCCTTGCCCGTCTTCCGGTCGAGCAGCACCCGGTGCACCGCCGCCCCGGTGCGGAGCGTGAAATTGCGCCGTCCAAGCAGGGTCGGGATGATCGAATCCAGCGTCGAGAAGCGGGAGGCGGTCGCACAGCCGTAGTCGCAGGCCCCGCAGAAGTGGCAGGCCGCTCCGGTCGGTCGCGACTTCATCAGCATCGCCCGGCGAATCGGGATCATCGGGATGCCAATCTTGCGACCCCCGCGGGCGAGGGCGATCTCCCCACAACGGAGCGGCGGCGTCGGCGCGTGGAAGTTTCCGTCGGGGGTCACCGCCAGACCTTCGCGCGTTCCGAAGACCCCCATCAACGCCTCTGCCTGGTCGTAGTAGGGCGCGAGATCCGCGTAGCTGATCGGCCAGTCCTCGCCCGCCCCATCCTGCATCGATTTGGGCTTGAAGTCCCACTCCGCCATTCGCAGGGAGACGCGCGCCCAGGTGTTGGTTCGTCCGCCGACTGCGTGGATCCGCGTCCAGTGGAAATCGGTCCCGGGGCTTGTCGCGTAGCGGTCGACGCGCGGGTGCACGTAGAGGTGCTCCGTATACGCGCTCACTTTCCAGAGTCCGTCATATTGACCGGGCTTGCCAAGCCCCCGCCACGGCATCTCGTAGGGCCAGGCGTGCTCGGTGTGAAAGATCTGGTTCCGGTCCCATTTGGGCCCAATCTCCAGCAGCAGAACCCGTAATCCGCGTCCGACCAGCACGTGCGCCGCGATTCCGCCCGCCGCGCCGGATCCGACAATGATCACATCGTAGGTGGAAGTGTCCCTACCCTTTCCCATGGAAGACGATTCCCTTCGAATAGAGATGCCAGGCCGGGTTGAGCCTCAGCCGGCCCAGCCCTCTCCTCATCAATACCAGGATGAAATATCGACGTCAGCGCCCCTCCGCCTGGTCAGGATGAGCGGATCGCCTCCTTGGCGGCCCGCAGGGCACTGGCGTCCGGATGGTCGCGGTAGAAGCTGTCGAGTGGAAAGCAGCCGGAGACCAGTCCGTTGCGCGGCGCTGTCGTGCAGTCGCTGAAGGTCCGGCAGATCTTTTTGGTCTGCAGCGGCCGTCCCGCGAGGACGTCTTCCGGAAGATGCGGGTACGACAGCACCATTCGGCCGAGCCCGACCAGGTCGACCCGCCCCGTGCGGATCTGATGTTGCGCGACGTGCGGGAGCCACTCCTGCAGGTAGCTGTAGCCCGATCCGACCAGACAGAGAGACGGGAATCGCTCCTTGATCCGCCCGGTCACCGCCAGTTGGCGCGCCACCCCGACGAGCGGGTCTTCCGGTGGCAGGTAGCCGTCCGAGGGGGGGAAGAGCGCCGGTCGCTGGATGTGCGGATTGTAGTACGGACTGCCCGCCGTTACGCAGACCAGTTGAATGCCCAGCTCTTCGAGCAGGGCGAAGAACTGGAAGGGCTCGTCCAGATCGGCCTGCGCGGGGTCATCAGTCGATCCTCCAAACGCGAACGGGTAGGGACCTTCGAAGGGCTCTGGTACGCCGTGGCGATCCGGACCCGGGCGAAAGGGAAGTTGATCGAAGGCGCTGACCCGGACCGCCACTTGCAAGCCAGGCGCGGCTTGTCGAATCCCCGCCACCATCTCACGCAGAAACCTCGTCCGATTCTCGAAGCTCCCCCCATAGCGTCCGTCGCGGGTGCGAGCGCTGAGAAACTCGTGGCCAAGGTAGCCGTGACAATGTTTGAGGTCGACAAAGGCAAAGCCCGCTTCACGGGCCAGGACCGCCGCCTTGACGAAATCTCCGATCAGATCGTCGATCTCCAGGTCTGTCAGGCACGCGTCTGCCGGGTCGATGCCAAACTTTCGATCGAGGATCGGATGGTGGTAGAGGATCCTGGGTTCGAGCCGCGCCTTTGAATTGGGCCGGGCGAAGCGTCCCGAGTGGGTCAGCTGCAGGCCGATCAACAGGTCCTGATCGGATCCTTGCCCGTAGCGCCCGACGTGACCCTCGATGAGCGTCTGCCGCAGGTCCGCCAGGCTCCCCACCGTCGCTGGACCGATGACGAGCTGGTTGGGATTGGCGCGACCGTCGTGCCGGACCGCGACGGCCTCCCCGCCCCAGATCAGCTTGGCGCCGCTCTCGCCGAAATGGCGCCATCGGCGAACGGTCAACTCCGTCGGGCTCCCATCGGCGGTCCCGTCCCACCCCTCCATTGGAAGAATGCAGAAGCGATTGCCAATCGAGGCCTCTTTCAGCGCGTAGGCCGCTCCCAGGGGACTGCCAGAGCCCGCCTCGACCGTCTCGTCGAAGCCAAGCTCGATCCCGAGCTCACCGAGGTAGCCGCGCAGTTCCGCGGCGTTCTTGAGGGAGGCAACCCGTCGATAGCCCCGTTCACTCATGGTTCTTCTCTCCTCTGATTCGTTCGATCGGTTTGATCGGGTTCCTGGCCGTGTCAGGGGAGGGCAGGGGAGGTTCCTGATCCATCTCCACCTCTACCCGTCTGGTCTCCGGCGCGCAGTTCAATGGTGTTTCCATCCGGGTCCCGGATGAAGAGTTGCGGCCGGCCCGAGCGGCCACTCCCGTAGCCAATCTCCACTCCCTGCCGCCGCAGCTCCGCCTCCGTCGCATCGAGCGAGGCCACCGTCAAGGCGAGATGTCGGTCGTGCCGCGGCGGATCGTGATGTCCTGGCACCTTCTCGACGCACATCAGGTGCAACTGCTGTCCGTTGTGCAGATCGTACCACCGGCCCGCAAAGCCCAGCTCCGGTCGCGCCAACGGCGCCAGCCCGAGCACGCCTTCGTAAAAGGCGATCGCCCGTTCCAGATCGCTCACCAGAAGCCCCGCGTGATGAATGCCTTCAATCGTGATCGCCATTCTCTTCTTCTCTTATGTTCCTCCCCTTTCCGTTCCCCAACGCGCCAGCTTTCCCGTACAATCGCGACTGTCGCCTTGACGAATGGAGGTGGTCTCTCCCGCCGGAAGACCACGAGAGGGTAGCCTGCTTAGGTCCCCTGGGCAAGACCAGTTTGGTGGATTCGCTGGCGGGAAATTGATTCAACGATCCGGAGAGGGAGGAGATCCGAAGATGGCACAGGGGGTGGCACAGACGATCGGAGTCGGATTGGTCGGATGCGGGATGATTGCCAGGGTCCAGGCGGAGGCGATCGCCGCGCTGGCGCAGCAATCCCCCGGCGCGCGCCTTGTCGCCGTCTGCACGCGGGATGCCGCCCGCGGAGAGGCGTTCGTTCAACGCTACGGCGGAACGGCCTACCAGGATTATGATCAATTTCTCGCCCACCCCGGACTCGACCTGGTCAGTATCTGCACTCCGAGCGGGACGCACGCCGACTATGGCGTCCGGGCAGCCGAGGCCGGACGTCACGTCCTCGTCGAGAAGCCGATCGAGATCGACCTGCCCCGCGCCGACGCCCTCATCGACGCCTGCGACCGCCA
>JBEIJP010000143.1:0-6878 GCA_040380245.1 Acidobacteriota bacterium
CGGGCGGGAACATGCCGCACGGCCATGGAGCCGGCTTCCTCGGCAAACAGTTTGACCCGTTCATCCTCAACGCGGATCCTTCCCAGCCGAACTTCAAGGTGCCGGATATGCTGCCGCCGGAGTACCTCTCGTCGATCCGGACGGACCGGCGGCGACGCCTGCGCGAGATGGTCGATCAATCGGTGCGTGAACTCGAAGCGGGCTTCAAGGCCAGCCAGGACGCGCGCCTGCTCGACGACAACTTCCAGCAGGCCTACTCGCTGATGTCCTCGGCGGAGATGCGTGAAGCGTTCGACCTGACGCAGGAAGACGACGCGACCAAGGATCAGTATGGCCGCAACCGCTTCGGGATGAGCTGCCTGATGGCACGACGGATGATCGAGCGGGGAGTTCGCTACGTGACGATCAATATGTTCGAGACGGTCTTCAACGAGATCACCTGGGACATCCACGGATCGGCGCCGTTCAGTCCGATCGCCTGCTACCGGGACCTCGTCGGGCCGATGTTTGACAAAGGATACAGCTCGCTGCTGGCGGATCTGGCGCAGCGCGGGCTGCTCGACGACACGCTGGTGGTGGCGACGGGCGAGTTTGGGCGGACGCCGAAGATCAATCCAGCGGGAGGCCGGGACCACTGGCCGCAGTGCTGGACGATGTTGATGGCGGGCGGCGGCGTCAAGGGCGGACAGGTGATCGGGTCGTCGGACGAGATGGGCGGCGCGCCCAAGGATCGCCCGGTGGCGCCGGCGGAAGTGGCGGCAACGATCTGCCATTCACTGGGCATCGCACCGGACGCGGAGTTGACGGGAGTGCAGGGGCGGCCGATCCGCGTGATCGAGCACGGGTACCATCCGATTCACGAACTGTTCTGAATCAGCAGGGGGACGGTGATGCGACATCGAGGCAAGAAGTGGATTCTGCTCCTGATCGGGGCCGGGGCAGGGCTGTGGTTCGCGCTGGGGCGACCAACCGAGCAGAGCGCGAAGGCGGCGGTCGAGCCGGTCACGCTCGACACGACGAAGCCGGCGACAGAGGTGACGACTCCCGTCGGCGGCTGGAGCTTCCGCAACCACGTCATCCCGGTGCTGACGCGACTGGGCTGCAATTCCGGGGCCTGCCACGGAGCCCTTGCCGGCAAGGGGGGCTTCAAGCTGACGCTGCGCGGCTATGACCCGGAGGTCGACTTCAACGTCATGACGCGCCAGACGGCCGGCCGCCGCGTCAACCTGCAGGAGCCGACACGGAGCCTGCTCCTGCTCAAGCCAACGATGACGATCGGGCACGGCGGTGGAGAGCGGCTCGAGGCGGGCTCGCTTGAGTACAAGGTACTCAGCGAGTGGATCGCCGCGGGCGGAGCCGGTCCGACGGAGAGCGATGCCCGGATCATCGGGCTGGAAGTCGCGCCCGGTCAGCTGACCCTGCCGACGGGAGCCGAGGCGAAGTTGAAGGTCATCGCGCGGTTCAGCGACGGTCATCGCGAGGAGGTGACGCGCTGGGTCAAGTACGCCAGCGCCAACGCCGGCGTGGCCGCGGTCGACGAGGAGGGCAACGTCAAGAGCACCGGCGCGGGCGAGACGGCGATCAGCCTCTGGTACCAGAGCAACGTCGCCTTCGCGCGGGTGACCAATCCGCACCCGCACGTCATTGCCGAAGAGGTCTTCGCACGCTCGCCGCGGCACAACTACATCGACGATCTGGTGATCACCCGGCTGCGGGAGTTGCGGATCGCCCCCTCGGCGCAGGTCGGCGACGCAGAGTTCATTCGGCGCGCCTTTCTCGACGCGACGGGAACGCTGCCGAGCGTCGCCGAGGTCTCGCGCTTCGTCGCTGAGAGCGCCCCGGGCAAGCGTGCCGCGCTGATCGAGCGACTGCTCGCCCGACCAGAGTTTGTCGACTACTGGACCAACCGCCACGCCGACACGCTCCTCGTCTCCTCCCGCCTGCTGCGCGAGAACTCGATGTGGTCCTTCCACAACTGGATCCGCGAGAGCGTGCGGACCAACAAGCCCTACAACCAGATGGTGCGGGAGATCGTCACCGCCAATGGCAACACGCTGGAGAATGGCGCGGCCAACTACTACGTGCTCCACAAGGAGACGACCGAGCTGACCGAGAACTTCTCGATGGCCTTCCTCGGCATGTCGATCACCTGCGCGCGCTGCCACAACCACCCGCTCGAGAAGTGGACGCAGAAGCAGTATTACCAGATGGCCAACCTCTTCACGCGAATCGGGATGAAGAATGGACAGCGCGACGGGGACGTGCAGGTCTACTCCAACCCCTTCGGAGAGATCAACCATCCACGGTTGGGCAAGCCGTTGCCGCCGGCGCCGCTCGATGGCGAGCCGCTGCCCTTCGACGCGCCGATCGACCGGCGTGAGCACCTGGCCAACTGGCTGACGTCGCCGACCAATCCCTACTTCGCGCGATCCTTTGTCAATCGAGTCTGGAAGAACTTCATGGGGCGCGGACTGGTCGAGGCGGTCGACGACATGCGCGCGACCAATCCCCCGTCGAACGAGGAGCTGCTGACCGCGCTGACTAAAGACTTCACCGACCACGGCTTCGACACGAAGCGACTGATCCGGACGATCATGAACTCGGCGGCCTACCAGCGCTCCTCGACGCCGAACGAGACGAATGGCGAGGACGAACGGTTCTATTCCCGCTACGTGCTGCGCCGGCTGCCGGCGGAGGTCCTGCTCGACGCCGTCGCGCAGGTGACGGGCGTGGCGACTCCCGTCCCGAACGTGGCCCCGGGGACCCGGGCGATCCAGGTTCCGGACGCGAAGAACAATCCCTACTTCCTGACCGTCTTCGGCAAGCCGCCCCGGCTGATCACCGTCGACAGCGAGCGGACGGCCGAGCCGTCGGTCGCCCAGGCGTTGCACGCGATCAACGGCGAGACGCTCAACCAGAAGCTGCGCGCGCCGGGAGGTCTCATCGACTCCCTCGCCCGCCACGGGATCGATGACGAGATGGCGCTGCGCCACCTCTACCTGGCCGCGCTGAGCCGCGAGCCGCGCCCGGAGGAGAAGGCCCGGATGCTGGCGGCGCTGGGGGAGGGCGAGGACCGGCGCCAGGCGCTCGAAGATATCGCCTGGGCGATCCTGACGAGCAAAGAGTTCATGTTCAATCACTGAAATGAGAAGAAACGGACACGTATCGGGATGGGTATGGTCGATCATCGCACTGAGCGCGTTGGTCGCGGTGGGAGGTGGGCAAGCGCCGCCGCGGCCGGTGCCGTCGGTCCGGCCCGGGATTAGCGCCGTCGCCTTCAGCCCCGACGGGACACGGCTCGCCCTTGGGCGGTACCGCGAGGTCGAGCTGATCGACCCGGCGACGGGGCGAGTCCTGACGACGCTCGGCGGCCTGGCCAATCAGGTCCGCGGACTGGCCTTCAGCGCCGATGGGGGACAGCTCGTCGCCGGTAGCGGCAACCCAGGCCAGTTCGGAGAGATCAGCGTCTTCGATCTCGCGAAGACGACGGCGACGCGGACGTGGCGCGGCCACCGGGATCACATCACGGCGCTGGTCCTCGCACCGGATGGGAGCGCGATCGCCACCGCGAGTTACGACCGGACGATCCGCCTCTGGAACCCGGCGACGGGCGCTGAGCTGCGTGTGCTGCGCGACCATACCGACGCCGTCTTCGCTCTCGCCTTCAGCCCGGACGGCAGGTTTCTCGCCTCCGCCAGCGCCGACCGGACCGTCAAGGTCTGGGATCCGGCGACCGGGCGGCGACTCTTCACCCTCAGCGACGCGCTCGACGCCGTCAACACCCTCGCCTTCGCGGCGGATGGCCGGACGCTCGCCGGGGCCGGCGCGGATCGCACCATCCACCTCTGGCAGATCGACGAAACGGGCGAGGGAAAGCGCCTCCGCTCGCTGATCGCTCACGAGGACGCGATCGTCGCCCTGGCCTTCGCACCCGATGGCAAGACGCTGGCGACCAGCGCCGGCGATCGCAGCCTCCGCCTCTGGAACGCGCGCACCCTCGTCGAGACGCTCGCCGTCGAGCCGCAGTCCGACTGGGTGCAGGCGCTCGCCTTCTCACCCGATGGGCAATGGATCGCCGCCGGCCGCTTCGATGGCACCTTCCACCTCTACGGCGCCGGCACTGGCCGGAAACGCCAGCCATAAAGCCCGATCAGGCTTGATCAGAAAGGACTTTCCATGAACCGCTCCAGACTTGTCTCTCTCCTGCTGATGATCCTGGTGAGTGCGCTCCCGATCGGTGCGCAGGTTCCTCATCCTTACCTGATGACGATCAGCCCGGTGGGCGGCACGCGGGGGAAGACGGTCACGGTGACGATCGAGGGGGTCAACCTCAGCGGCGCCTCGGCGATCCTCTTCGACAAGCCCGGATTGAGCGGCAAGATCGTGCTCAACGCCGAGACGGCCCGCACCGAGCCGGGCCCCTCGACCGACCCGACCCGCCGCTTCGAGGGTGATCGCGCCGTCCGGAACCGGTTGCAGGTCGAGGTGACCATCGATCCATCGGCGAGCCCCGGTGAGTACCAGCTGCGCCTGGTCACGCCGCTGGGGACCAGCAGCGCCAGCTCCTTCCTCGTCGGCACGCTCCCCGAGACCATCGAACGCGAAGAGAACGACCAGGCGGCAATGGCCCAGTCCATCCAGCTGCCCGCGACGATCGTCGGAGAGATGCAGACGGTCGGCGACCGCGACCACTATCGCTTCCGCGCGCAGGCCGGTCAGGAGCTGGTCTTCGAGGTGGTCGCCTCCGTCTTCGGCTCGCGGCTCGACGCCGTCCTGACCCTCACCGACCGCGCGGGCCAGACCATTGCCACCAGCGCCGCCGCACGCGGCCGACGCGACGCGCTGCTCGCCCACCGTTTCACAGAGTCTGGCGATTACACCATCCAGCTGACCGATTACGAACAGCGCGGGATGGGCAAACGGAACGAGTTCGGCTATCGGCTCAACATTGGGGAGCTGCCGGTCATCACCGGCTGGTTCCCGCTCGGACTGCGCCAGGGCGCCAGCGCGACGATCGCCCTCCGTGGCCACAACCTCTCGACTCGACAAGTCAGGCTCGACGCACCCGTGCTCGATGACTGGAGCCCGGTCTACTCCTACCGCCCGACACGGCCCAGTCAACAGGCCGACCTGCCGATCGACGAGATCCGTCTGCCGCTCGGCGCGACCCCCGAGGTAATGGCGACCCCGACCGCCACCTCCCGCGCGACCGCCCAGGCCGTCTCCTGGCCGGTAACGGTCAACGGTCAGCTCGACTCCTCCCCCGAGGCCTGGTACCGCTTCCGCGCCCAGCGCGGCCAATCGCTGACCCTCGAAGTCGTCGCTGAGCGCTTTGGCTCCCCCCTCGATTCGGTGATCGAGATCTACGACGCGCGCGGCCAGCTGCTGCCACGGGCCCTCCTCCGTTGCGTCTTCGAGACGACCCAGACCCTCACCGATCGCGACTCACGCTCACGGGGCAGCCGGCTGCTCAGCTGGAACGGGCTGCAGCCCGAGGACTACCTGCTGATCGGCAACGAGCTGCTCCAGATCGAGGTCCTCCCCAAGGGGCCCGACGAGGACGTCTTCTTCAAGAGCTTCAGTGGGCAGCGCATCGGCTTTCTCGACACGACCCCCGAGGCCCACGCCGTCAACACGCCGATCTACAAGGTCTCGATCCATCCGCCGGAGGCCACCCTGCCGCCGAACGGCATGCCGCAGGTCAAGCTCTACTACCGCAACGACGATGGCGGCCCGATGTATGGCAAGGACGCACGCCTCGCCTTCACCGCACCGGCCGATGGCGACTACTTCGTCCGGCTGCGCGACGTGCGTGGATGGAAGGGCGAGACCTATGCCTATCGTCTGGCGATCCGTGAACCACGCCCCGACTTCAGCCTGACTGTCGATCCAGAGAACCCCAACCTCTCCCCCGACGCGGCGATCCCGATCCACGTCACCGCCTTCCGCTCCGAGGGGATGGAGGAGGAGATCGAGGTCGCCCTGCGGGATCTCCCGCCCGGCTACACCGCCACGACCGGGATCATCCGCGCCGGCATGGACCGGGTCACCCTGCTCCTCCGCGCGCCCGCCAACGCCAGGGCCGGATTCTCCTTCCCGCTGCAGTTGTCGGGCACCGCCGTCGTCGCGGGACGTCGCCTCGTCCGCGTGCCCCCCCTCCGCGGCCCTCTCGCCGTCGTCACCATCACCGGCCCGCCAGAGCTGACCGTGGCCACCGCTGAGTCCCGCGTCGAACTGACCCCCGGCGGAACCGCCTGGGTCACCCTCCGCGTCCAGCGCCAACGGGGCTTCCAGGGCCGTATCCCGTTCGATATTCGCAACCTCCCCCACGGCGTCATCGTTCGCGATGTTGGCCTCAATGGCGTTCTCATCACCGAGGACGAGACCACCCAGCGCTTCGAGCTCTACGCCGAACCCTGGACCCGGCCCGTCTCCCAACCGATCATCCCGATCGGCCGCATCGAGACCGCCTCGCCCCTCCGCTCTGAATTCCCCGCTCCCCCGTTTCAGCTGGTCATCCCCTCCCCCAAATCCCCGACCAGCGAATGACTCCCCCCTCTTGACGAGAGGCTTCAACTCCGGCAATTTTCTCAGTGCAGTATCAATTTTGCCGGAGTTGAAGTGGGAAGGGAGGGGTGGGATGACGGGCTATCGAACGCGAACCCTGGAGGAGTCGTTCCGGAGCGCCTCGGAGCAGTTTCCGGTCGTCCTGGTGACCGGACCGCGGCAGGTGGGGAAGACGACATTGCTGCGCCATCTGGCGGGCGAGTCGAGGGGCTATGTGACGCTCGACGATCCGCTGGTTCGCGCCTTGGCCCGGGAAGACCCGGCGCTCTTCCTCCAACGGTTCCCTGCCCCGCTGCTCCTCGATGAAGTAC
>JBEIJP010000144.1:0-6878 GCA_040380245.1 Acidobacteriota bacterium
CCCGACCCCACTCCCCACCCCCACTTTGGCAAGATCCACCCCAGCAGCAGCGTGACGGAGACGGCGAGGAGGATGGATCTCCACGCGGCCCTGGCCCCGACGGAGGGCAGGTAGAGCCCTGCCACCAGGGGAAGGAAGAGGGCTGCCGTCAGGAGCGTGTAGAAGATGGTCAAGGCGCCGATGACAGAGGGAAGCCAGGAGGCGAGCAGTGCGCCGAGCCCTCCGCATCCAGCCGCGACCAGGCGGGTCCAGTAGAGGGTCGAGCGGTCTTCCGCGATGCCCGGAAGGGGTGAGCGGGGGAGAAGATCCCGTGTCACCGACGTGGTCAGCATGAAGAGCACCGCGTCGGCGGTGCTCACCTCCGCGGCAAAGAGGGCGCCGAGGAGGAGTCCCCCGAGCCAGGTTGGCAACGATTGCATCAGCAGTCCGGGCAAGGCCAGCTCCGGATTCTCCAGTCCGGGCAGCCAGACCCGCGCGACCAGCCCAAAGAAGACCGGTACAAAGGCAAAACCGAGCAGGACCAGGGCGTTGACTCCGACGCCGCGTCGGACTGCCTGCGCGCTGCGGGCGCCGAAGACTTTCTGCAACAATCCCGGAGAGACCAGAAAAGAGGGGCCGAGGAGGAGGAGGGTCGGCCAGCCGGGCCCGCCGGGACCTGCCCCGGACCAGCCCTGCAGGAGCGTCGGATCGACCTCACGGACGCGAAGAAGAAAAGAGCCCCACCCGCCCAGCGCTCCCAGCAAAAAAGCGAAGGCGGCGCCGAAGCCGACCAGTTTGATGGCCAGTTGAAAGAGATTGACCCGGGCAGAGCCTTGCAGTCCCCCGGCGGTGAAGTAGATGGTCGCGACGATCGCCCCGAGCAGGCTGCCCAACGGGCGGGGGATTCCCAGCGTCAGCTGGAGAATCCAGCCGATCGCGATCAACTGGCCGGCGAGAATCGCCAGGCAGCCGATCCAGAGGAGGATCGAGACGGTCAGGCGGACACGGCGATCGAACCGGGCTTCGAGATAATCGCCGACGGTCCAGAGGTTCCCCTCGTGCGCGACCTGCCAGATCTTCGGGCCGACGGTCCAGGCGAGAAAGAACGATCCGATCGCCGCCGATCCGACCCACCACCAGGCAGCGACCCCATACCGGTAGCCGAGTCCGGCCGCGCCGACGGTCGATCCCGCGCCAATGTTGGCAGCGAGCAGGGTGGCGCTGAGGAGACCTGCCCCGAGCCCGTGGCCGGCGACATAGAACTCACGGGCGGTCCGGACCCGGCGCGAAAGCCAGATGCCCAGGACGATCATTCCCAACCCATATCCCAGCAGGATCACCATCGAGAGCATCGGGTCGCCTCCCCTCATCCGACCGGCATCCGATCGGGAGGATCATGGCCGGGTAGCCCAGTCCCACTGCAGCTGCGCCCGTTCGAGAAGAGCGGGTAGGTCCTCTGGCAGCAGATATCCTTCGCGGGACAGACGCAGCGCCGACTCGGCAATCAGCCCGAGGTAGTGCTCCCGGGTTGGATAGCGTTGGGCGATCGGGCGGCGCGGATCTGGGCCAGCCTCTGTCCGCGGCAGAAGGAGATAGGACCCGGCAAAGTCGACCAGTTGATCGGGGGCGCCCGTCCCTGGCGCCCGCGGGTTCCAACCGGTGACGGTCGCCAGGGGAACCGCGACCTCGGGGAGGCGGATGCCTCCGAGATCGATGCCATCCGGATCGACCTGCGGAACCCGGACGCCATAGGGACGCCCCACGCCGGGAGGCTCCCGATCGATCTGCCCCTTCGAGAGGAAGGAGGGACCGAAATCGACCCGCCAGGCTCCCTTGTGGGTCAGCGGCAGTCGCCCCCCCGGAATCGCGGGGAAGCGGACCTCCCTCACTGGAACGAGCGAACCGTCGGCAACGCGGGGATAGCGACTCGGCGGAGGCAGGGTTCCCTCGCGGACCCAGCCGATCAACCGCCGCAACAGCGCCCGCATCGACCATCCGTACTCGACCGGACTGGTCGGGTGGAGCGTCTGGGCTCGCCGGGGAGGAAATGGCCCGGGACCGTGCTGCCCTCCCGTGAACATGTAGATCCGGACGCTCTCTGGAATCTGCGCGTCGGTCTCGCCGTCCAGCGAAGTGTGGACCAGCGAGGCGGCCCGTCCCCAATATTCATAGGAAGAGTTGGTGTAGAAGATCTTCGGGACGACTTGCTGACGGATCGATTCGTCGAGGATTCCCGCGACCTCCCCTGTGTCTGGGTCTGTCAGCGGAAGGTCGGCGAAGGGAAAGATGTCGGTCGGATAGAAGAAGGTCGAAAAGGGGCTCCCATCGCGGGACGGCTCGGCGAACCGATGATTGAAGCTGCCATGGCCCCCACCCGCGACGTGGGCGTTGACGCCATCGAAGACCTTGCGTCCCTCCTCGTCGGCGTTGAATCCCTGGTAGAGGAAGTGACGGAGAAACCGGCCTGATTGAGAGATCCCGAAGCCGATCGCGTGCTCGACGGGGGCTGGCGACGCCGGGCTGTGCTTAAGGTGAGAGACCAGGTCGCGGACCGCCGCCAGGCCCAATCCGACGACTGTCGGCCCCTCTGTCCGGTAGACCACCTCGTAGATGAGCCCTGGCTGAAACCCGGTCCGCAGGTAGAGAGAGGTCGGATCCGGGAGGAGACGCCCGGCTTCCTCCCTGGCGAATTGCCAGTCGGCACGGGGAATCGGGCGGCGCTCGCCGGTGACGGTCTCCCGCACGGTCAGTTGGCAGGCTGGGTCATCCAGGTCGACCGCTGGCTGGGCCTTCTGGCCCCGGTGGCCGAGCGAGGTGACCTTCTGTTCCCGCACAAAGACGAAGTCGGAGCGGACCCAGCCGCGCAACGGGCTTCCATCGGCGGCCTTGGCGAGCGGGGCCATCAGCCGGAGCAGGTTCTCCCCGGCGGGGACGTCGTACTGCCAGCCAATCCAGACGAGCGTCAGGCCCTGCTCCAGCAGAAATCCGTCCCCAAACTCCGCCTCGGTGGTCGGATCGAGTGAGCCGGCAGCGCGATTGAAGAAGGGCAACAACCGTTTGTTGCCTCGGTTGGAGATCTCGACGAGGGCCATGCGACTTCCCTTCCCTGGCTGCTTTGGCCGCAGCAGGTAGAGGTCCGCTGAAAACGCGACCAGCCCTTCCCGATTGCGCGGCGCGAGGGTCAGGTCGACGACGCGGCGGTTGGCCGGTTGGAACGGGTCGACGAGAAAATGGACCCGGCCCACTACCTTTTCATAGGAGCCGGCGAGCCCAAAGGGCCGTCCAGCCAGGACATCGCTCCGGGAGAGGATCTCCACCCGCTCCACTTTCGCTTCAAGCCCTGCCGGCAAACAGACCACCAGCAACAGGACCAGTCCACTCCAACGCCATCGATCGATTCTGAACGTCACAGAGCCCCCTCCCGAGCGGTTGTCGACCGCCCGTCCATTCTTCCTCAAGTGAGATCGGCGGCGGCAGGGTACCCGGGCACCCCCCGGGCGGAGCGAATGGCCGCGACAACCGCTTCCGCGACGACCTCTGCCGCCAGGGCTCCAATCAAGGTGGGATTGGATGTGCTTCCCGAGACCTGCCCGGTCGCCACCGCGAAGAGAGTGTCACCGTCGTACTGAGTGTGGACCGGATTGATCACCCGGGCCAGTCCATCATGCCCCATCCGCGCGACCCAGGTGGCGCCAACCTTGTCGAGACGCGCATCGGTGGCGATCACCCCGATCGTCGTCGATTGGCCTCCGAGAAGGCGCGGCAGCGGCTCTCCATCAGCGAGGGCCCGCATCGCCCCGACGATCCGCCGCCCATCCTGACTCCGCACGCCCGCGAGGATCTTTCCGGTGGAGGGGTCGACGACGTCGCCGACGGCGTTGACGGCGACGACCGCGGCGACGGTCCCGCCCCCCGGGAGCCGACGCGAGGCCATCCCGAGCCCTCCCTTCATCGCCCGCCCGCTGCCGAGCAGTTTCCCGACTGTGGCGCCGGCGCCGGCGCCGATATTGCCCATCGAGGCCCCCGCCGGTTGGGGGCGTTGGGCGGCCGCCAGACAGGCGCGGTAGCCCGCTTCTGCCCCCGGCCGAATTCGTGGGTCTCCCACCTCCAGATCGAAGAGCACCGCCGCCGGGACGATCGGCACCCGTGCCACCGCCGTCTCGAACCCCAGCCCCCGCTCCTCCAGGTATCGACTGACTCCCTGGGCGACTTCGAGCCCGAAGGCGCTTCCCCCGGCGAGGACGATGGCCTGTACCTTGTCGACAAGGTGGAGTGGATGGAGCAGATCTGTCTCGCGAGTTCCCGGAGCCGCGCCGCGCACCTCGACACCGGCGACCGCTCCCTCTCCGCAGAGGACGACCGTGCACCCCGTTGGCCGACGACGGTCCGTCTCGTGACCGACCTGGATTCCCTGGACGTCGGTGATCGAGCCACTTCGCACGGCCGCCTCCTTCCCTCTCTTCTGGTTGACCTCGGCTTGCGGAAACCGCGCGCCGACGAGCGGCCAGGCGAGCAGGGAGGCGCCTCGCCGCAAGATCTCCCGCCGACCCCTGGGACTCTCCTCTTCCGCCGTCACGCTCCCTCCCCGCGAAAAAAGGCGGGGATGCCTCAACGCCCTCCCCGCCTCGCCTGTTCGGGAGAGGAATGGCTCCCCGCCCACCGGCTCCTCTCCAGATCTGTTCGTGGCCAACTCCCGGCTGGCCTCAGTGGACCGTTCAGCCCCGTCCTTCCCAACCGATCTGCTTGAGCCGCCCCCCCTCGACGATCACCGGAACCGTCGGGTCATTGTTCGAGTAGCCAAACATCTCCCGACGGTAGTCGAGATTCCGCTGCGCATTCCGCTCCTCGAACGAGATCCCCTGCGCTTGATACCAGCTCTTCGCCTTCGCGCAGTGCGGACAACCATCCTTGGTGTAGATAATGACGTCTGCCATCTCCCGCCCCCTTTCTACCTCGCTCACCGCTGCTCCACCGGCACCCAGGTCTGATCGACCGGGCCGATGTACTCGGAGCGTGGACGGATCAACTTGTTGTGCTCATATTGCTCGAGAATGTGGGCGATCCAGCCGGAAATTCGGCTGATGGCGAAGATGGGCGTGTAGAGGTCGATCGGAATCCCCATCATGTAGTAGGTCGACGCCGAGTAGAAGTCGACATTGGCGCGGATCGCCTTGTTGCGGCGGTTCATCTCGGCGATGACCCGTTCCTCGATCCGGTGCGAGAGATCGAACCAGCGGGTCGTGCCGAGCGCCTTCCCGACCTCTTCCGACATACGGCGCAGGTGGGTGGCGCGAGGATCTTCGGTCCGGTAGACGGCGTGCCCGATTCCCATGATCTTCTCGCCGGCCGCCAGCTTGCTCTCGACATAGGCCTCGGCCTTCTCCGGGGTCTCGACCTCGAGCAGCATCTTCATCACCTCTTCATTGGCGCCGCCGTGCAGTGGGCCGGAGAGGGCGGCAATCGCCGAAGTCACCGCGCCGTAGATGTCGGCGAGGGTTCCCGCCGTTACCCGCGCGGCAAAGGTCGAGGCGTTGTACTCGTGATCAGCGTGGAGGATCAGGGCGATATCGAGTGCCCGCGCGACGATCTCCTTCGGAACCTGTCCCGTCAAGAGATAGAGAAAGTTGGCGGCGTGGCCCAGCTCGGCCTTCGGCGCGAGCGGCTCCTGGCCATTGCGCACGCGGTCGATGGCAGCCACCAGGGTCGCACACTGCGCGGTCATGCGCATCGCCTTGCGCTGATTGGCTTCCTTCGATTGACTGTCGCGGTCTGGATCGTAGGCGGCCAGTGCGGAGAAGGCTGTCCGCAGCGCATCCATCGGAACCACGTCCCGGGGGAAGGTCTTGATCAGGTCAATGACCCCGTTGGGCAACTGGCGCATCGCGCGCAGCTGGGCGTCGAAGGCCGCCAACTCGTCCCGCTTCGGCAACCGTCCATTCCAGAGCAGGTAGACGGTCTCTTCGAAGGTCGAGTTGACCGCCAGGTCATGGATGTTGTACCCGGCGTAAACCAGAATCCCCTTCTCTCCATCGATAAAGCAGATTCGACTTGGGGAGGCGACCACATCGCGCAGCCCGGCTTGCGCCCCGCCCTGTGTACCTGTCGTCTGTGTCGTCATCGTTGTTCCATCCTCTTTCGCTTTTATGCTTTTTTGTGCTTTTTATAAGCTTTGTATGCTTTTTGTCGATCAGTTCTCTTCGTGATTTTGCTCTTCTCGTGGTCTCTTTCCTCAATCGATCGGGATTGACTCATTCAGATGTTGACAACCTTTGGGATCCGCCTTCCCTTTCCCAACGAATGCCAACGATCTTTCTGCTCGATCTGGACAATCAGATCTGCAGGTTCCCCCCTCTACTGACTATACAAGTTACAGAATGTAGAAGTTACAAACTGTACAAGAATGGCGCCGCGGATGAATCGAGTCCACACCGGCGGCGTGGGGTCTGCTTATTCGGAGCCATCCATTTGCCGGCTAAAGCCGGCTTTAGTTGCCGGCTTTAGCCGGCAATAGCCGGTATTAGCCGGAGCCATCGGCCACGCCCCGCGCGAACGTGGGGAGAGTTTAACCGGATCTTTCCAAAAGCCAGAAGCAGCCAGAAGGAGGAAGATCCAGATGGGGAATGGATCCCCCTTGGCGATGAGCGCCCCCTCCGATCGACCGCCGGAAATATACAACATTTCCCCCGCCTTGTCGCGCGGGGTATCCCGGATCGTTCCGCGACATGGGCAAAGTTCAAATAAACTGAAGGGGAATGAAACAGAATCGACAAAATACGGGAGCGACCGTCGCGATGGTGGCCTCCCAACCGCCGCAGTCCGGAAGCTGTGCGAGGGGGAAGCAACACAGCTGCTGGCTGGCGGCCCGTCCAATGGCTTGCCCGTCGGGAGCTGAATCGGCA
>JBEIJP010000145.1:0-6852 GCA_040380245.1 Acidobacteriota bacterium
GCGAAGTTGGGCAGCCCCCTCCGGGCGCTGCTGTGCGTCGGCGTCGCCTACTTCCTGATCGGGGTGATCGTCCCCGTCGCCGGACTGGCCTCCCAGAACCAGCTGTCGCCCCAGGGATTCGGAATGTCCGGCACGATGCTGGCGACGTTTGCCGGCGCGTTGGGAGCCACCGGAGCGGCTTGCATCATCTGGGCCTTCAAATCCGGCGGGCTTCCGACCTATGTCATGCCGATCGTCTTTGGGGGAGCGCCGGTAGTCAATGTGCTGGTGACGATGATTCTGCATCCGCCGAAGTCGTCCGTCCATCCGCTTCTTCTGGTTGGGTTCGTGCTGGTGGTCATCGGATCCAGCCTGGTACTCTTCTTCCGACCGCAGTCATAAACCCGGTGATCGAGTGTGTGAGCACCCTCACCGCCAGCCTGGCAGGAGTGACATCATGAAAAAGAGCAGCCCCCGGTCGTGGGTGACCGGTCTGGGGATGGCCCTGGCCGTCCTCTTCTCCTCCCCCGTTTGCGGAGAGGCCCAATCCACTCAACCCACTGAAGCGCCTCCCCCTTCACCCGCGCCGCTCAAAGTGCCAACCGGATTTCAGGTGGGAGTCTACGCCTCTGGCGTGACCAATGGGCGGCTGATGGCGGTCGGCCCGGATGGGGTCCTCTACGTCGCGCGCCAATCGAAAGGCGATGTCGTCGCCCTGCCCGATCGGGACAAGGATGGACGCGCGGATGGAATGGAGGTGGTCGCCAGCGGACTGGCCCGTCCCCACAGTGTCGCCGTTCGGGGAGGCTATCTCTACATCGCCACCAATCCGACGATCCTGCGCGTCAAGGTGAGCGAGGGCAAGGCGGCAGGATCGCCGGAGAAGGTCCTCGATCTTCCCGTGTCGACGACTTCGCACTGGACCCGGACGATCGATTTTGGGCCTGATGGCAAGTTGTATGTCTCGATCGGGTCGTCCTGCAACTCCTGCGAAGAGGAGGATCCACGGCGCACCGCGATCTTGCGCTACAACGCGGATGGCAGCGGCGAGCAGTTCTTTGCCCGCGGGCTCCGCAACGCGCTCGGCTTCGACTGGGATCCGAAGACGGGCAAGCTCTGGGCCGTCGATATGGGGCAGGAGAAGCTTGGAGAAGACCTTCCACCAGACGAGATCAATCTCGTCGAAGAGGGCAAGCATTATGGATTCCCGTACTACTTTGGGGATAACCTGCCCAACCCGGACTTGCCGGGCGCGAAGGGGTCGCTCAAAGCCGCTGCCGCCGTGCCGCCCGCCTTCGCGCTGCAGGCCCACCTCTCCCCGATCGGGCTGACCTTCTACGATGGCGATCAGTTTCCCGCTCATTACCGGACGATGTATGTCGCGCTCCACGGTTCGGGATCATCGCTCAAGGAGAAGATCGGCCACAAAGTCGTGCGTGTGACGGTCCGCCAGGACCGGGTGGTGGGGTTCGATGACTTCGTTACGGGATTTCTGGCCGACGGACAAGTGCTCGGCCGCCCCGCGGGCCTGGTGACTGGTACGGATGGAGCGCTCTACATCTCGGACGACAACAAAGGATTTATCTACCGTGTCACTCACGCGCGGTAAGTTTGAGGAGATCCAGCGTGCAGAATCTGGCGACTTCCCTGAAACCGGCCTCGACGCGCAAGCGCTATGACGCCATCATCATCGGCTCGGGTGCGTCCGGGGGCATGGCGGCAAAAGAGCTGACCGCCAGAGGCTTCGATGTACTGGTCCTGGAGGCGGGACCGATGATCGACCCGTTGCGCGACTTTGCGATGAATCGGGCCGCCTACGATTCGATGTATCGCGGCTTTGGCCGTCCGGGCTGGAAACAGTCCGAGCAGTGGATGCAGGACACTGCCGGGGATTTCAGCCGCCACTTCTACGTCAACGACACCGAGCACCCCTACACGACCGCCCCGGGCAAGCCCTTCCTCTGGGTGCGGGCGAGGATTGTTGGCGGCAAGACGCTCCACTGGGGACGGCTCTCGTGGCGATTTTCGGACCTGGACTTCAAGGCGGCCAGCCACGACGGCTTCGATGTCGACTGGCCAATCGATTACCAGGAGATGGCGCCGTACTACGACAAGGCCGAGAACTGGATCGGAGTCAGCGGCAATCGCGATGGGCTCTGGTGGCAACCGGATGGAGACTACCTCCCCCCGATGGCGCTGACCTGCGGTGAGCACCAGTTGAAGAAGGCGACGGAGAAGCTCGGCTGGAAGCTGATTCAGTCTCGCGTAGCCATGCTCACCGCCGTCCGCAATCATCATCGCGAGGGTGGACGCGCACAATGCCATTACTGTGGCAGCTGTGGAAATGGGTGTACCGTCGGGGCGATGTTCAACTCGCTCTCATCGACCCTGCCAGCGGCGGCCGCGACAGGACGGATGACGCTGCGCCCCAACTCGATCGTTCGGCAGGTGACGGTCGACCCGGCCACTGGCCAGGCCAAAGGGGTTGCCGTGGTCGACCGCGTCACCCGGCAGGAGCTGGAGTTCCGCGGGCGGGTCGTCATTGTCGCCGCCTCGACGCTTGAATCGACCCGTCTGCTGCTCAACTCGAAGTCGCGGCAGCACCCGGCGGGTCTCGGAAACTCGTCCGGGGCGCTCGGTCACTACCTGGTCGACCATTTTGGCGGAACGGGAGCGTCGGGCTATCTGCCGATGCTGGCAGGCCGGGATCCGGTCAACGAGGATGGCAAGTCGTCGGGCATCTTTGTCCCGCGCTTCCGCAACCTCGATGACAAGACCAAACATCCGAAGTTTCTCCGCGGCTACGGCTTCGAAGGGGGCTCCTCGATCGGCAGCTTTCCGGGCAACGCCCGCCGGACGCCCGGATTCGGCAGCGAGTTCAAGCAGACGGTGCGTCGTTGGTATGTAGCGCCGGTCGCCCTGACCACCCGGGCCAATATGCTCTCGCGCTTCGAGAATTTCGTCGAGATCGATCCGGATGGGGTGGTCGACGCGTGGGGCGTTCCCGTCCTCAAGGTCCATATTCAGCACTCGGACAACGAGCGGGAGATGGCCAGGGACGCGGCGGAGAGCGCGACGGAGATCCTTCGCCGCGCCGGAGCGGAGCAGGTCACCACTTTCTACGAGATGACCGCCCCTGGCCGGATCATCCACGAGTTGGGAACCGCCCGGATGGGGAATGATCCGAAGACCTCTGTCCTCAACAAGTTTAACCAATCTCACGATGTCAAAAACGTCTTCGTCACCGACGGGGCCGCCTTCGTCGGAGCCGCCAATCAAAACCCGACGCTGACGATCCTCGCGCTGACGATGCGCGCCTGCGACTATCTGACAGAAGAGATGAAGCGGGGGAACCTCTAGATGATCGGTATGCAGAAGAGAACCGCCAACCGGCCCAAGCTCTACACCCTTCACGCGCTCCCCGCCGGAAAGGGATTTACCGGATCGATCGCCGGAACGGGCGGACGCACCTTCGAGGTGGCGTTTGTGCCCAACCGGGCGACCATCGAAAAGGTCGAAGAGCGATCCCGGCTGCAACTGAGTGGAACGGTGACGATCCAATCCAGTCAGGCAAGCGGCCGCGGGGGACGTCCCCAGACCATCGAGGGGGTCACGGCGACACTCCTCGCCACGCAGGGCAGTGTCAGCAAAGCGCCGGACGCGCCCCTCTCCCTGCCAAACGGGCTTGGCCCCGCGGTGGAATCTCGGCGAGCGGATGGACTGCCACGGACCGAGGCGACCGCGGAGTCATCGACGATCGCGGTGATGTACTTTCGCCTCTCCCCCCTGGCGACCACGGGGATCCCTGCAGTGCCCTATGATCTGAGCCAGGTTCAGCTCAACGCCCGGCTCTGGGCCAACAGCCCCCTGGAGCGGGATCTGTTGTGGCTCTATTCCGCCTGGTTCCTCGCGCAGGAAGGGCCGGCTCCCAATCCGGAGAAGGCCGCCGGATACCTCGCCGAGATCAATCGACGGCTGGCCTGATCGGACGAGCCCCTCGACGCGGCCCTGTCCGGGCCGATCCCCCGCCTTTCTCCTCCCCCGACATCTTCTCGCCATACGCCGCCCCCTCGCCTCTCAGCGGGGGGGAAATGGCGCGGTCGAGGAAGGGGGTGGGGCTCCGTCGATGGTCCGTGGCTCCATCAGTTCGGATCGCGTCCCGTCGGGATCGAAGAGGTTGAGCTGGCGGCGCCGATTGACGCCGACGCGGATCTCAAGCGGGCGGTCATAGACGGCACGGCCCGGGTTGGCGTCGAGCAGCTGACGGGCCGTTTCGATCTCAGCGACTTCCAGGCAGAGATGGTGAGCCGAGCCTCGTCGGTCCCCTGGAGGCTCCTGCCCATAGAGCATCAGTTCGATATAGTCCTGACTCTCCGGCAATCGGAGATTGATCCAGGAGAGATAGTTCGACTCGCGTCCCTGGCCTCGCCAGAACTCCTGCAGGCCCAGAGTCTCACCATAGAAGCGGGTCGCCCGGGGGACGTCTGTCGCGATAATCCCGGCATGCATCAGGCGCCGAGAGATCTGATGGGGAGATGGCAGGCTCTTCGCTTCGGCGAGCGCTCTCTCTGAAGCTCGTGACCGATATTCGACAAACTCCAGCCAGCGCCCCTCAGGATCGGCCACCTGGAAAGTCCGATCTCCCCACGCGTCGACGGCAACAGCAGGCGGAACCTTCCAGCCACGAGCGCCCAGGTAGCGGCGCATGGCCTCGAGCTGATCGGTCTGGAGCGAGACGCTGATCATCCGATCCTGCCCCGGATCGAGCCCCTGGCGAAGCTCGACATACTGGCGCTGATTGATCTGGAAGCGACGCGCCGAGCCTCTCCGCCCAGCCTCTGGAAATCCCAGCAGGTCGCGGTAGAAGGAGGTGGAGCGATCGAGATCGCTGGCGCGAAGCGTGATCCTGGCCACTCCGAGCAGGCGTGGACGCGATCTGTCAGGGGGAAGAGCCGTGACATTCAACAACAGAAGTGCCGCAAGAAGGCTGACAAGCAGGAATCTGGCGCCCATAGGACCCTCACAGGTGGTGGAATCGAAGCCCTCCCAGTTTCGTAACCGGACCGGGGGGTGTATCATGCGGTCACGATGAAACCGAAGCAAGGACAGGAATGGCAGGTTGAAATGGCCGAGCAGGGTCAGCGGCTGGACAAGTGGCTCGCCTCACCCGAGCGGCTGGGCTCGCGATCGAAATCGCTCCTCGCCATCGAGCGGGGCCGGGTCTTCGT
The DNA here is from genome assembly GCA_040380245.1 of Acidobacteriota bacterium. Classification (GTDB taxonomy): domain Bacteria; phylum Acidobacteriota; class Blastocatellia; order RBC074; family RBC074; genus CAIOZW01. Next base: position 5,208 of record JBEIJP010000145.1, read on the forward strand.
CAATGACGTCGAGCAGTCCGCCGCCGATGTGGCGCGCCGCGTCGCCGGGGGAGAGCGGGTTCGGGTCTGGCATGACCGCCCCGGCAGCGCGACCAAGCGGTACTTCGAGCGACACGACTCCGGACTCCACCTGCTCTACGAGGACGCGAGCTTGATCGTCGTCAACAAGCCGGCTGGGCTGCTGACCGTTCCCCTTGCCGCTCAACCCGACGAACCGAGCCTCCAGGACCAGATCGCCGCGCACCTCCGATCGGCCCACCGCCAATCCCCGCTCGTCGTTCACCGGATTGACCGGGATACCTCGGGAATAGTCGTCTTCGCTAAGCAACCTGCCGCCGTCGGCTCGCTCAAGGCCCAGTTCGAAGACCGTCAGCCCGAGCGAATCTACCTCGCCTTTGTGTATGGGAGCCCGTCGCAGTCGAGCGGGACCTGGCAGGATCTGCTGGTCTGGGACCGGGAGGAGCGAAAGCAGCAGCCGCTGAATGCGGCTCAGCCCGAGAAACCTCGCAGCAAACAGGAGCGCCATCCGGCTGGGCGCGGATCGACCAGACCCAACGCCAGAGGAGAGGCGCAGACCGCGATCTGCCATTACCGGGTTCTGGAACGTTATGGAAAGGTCGCCTCTCTCCTCGAGATTCGGCTGGTGACTGGCAAGCGGAATCAGATCCGGATTCAGGCTTCCCTTCACGGCCACCCGCTGCTCGGAGAGAAGATGTACACTGGCGAGGAAGGACGACGCCCGCTGCCGATCGTGGCGGGCTCGCGAATCGAACTGACCCGACAGGCGCTTCACGCCTATCGCCTGAGCTTTCTCCACCCGACCAGCGGTCAGAAGGTCCGCTTCGAAGCGCCCCTGCCGCACGATCTGCAGAACCTGCAGTTCCGGCTGACCCAGCTCACGCCTGCTGAAGAATCGAAGGCGGCAGGGTCAGATTCGCCAGCCTAGACGACGGACGGCTTGCCGGGCGACATCGCGCCCCACCCAGTCGAGCAGCACCTGCTGGCGATTGGCTCCAATCGGAGGAGCGGACGCCACGCCCCCAGGTTGAGTCGGAAAGCCCATTCCGGAGCCAACGACTTTGGCGGTCTTCGGCTCGAAGAGGGTGTACCGAACCTCCACTCCAGTGCGGGAAGTGCCGAGCCGATCGAACTCCAGCTCGAGCAGCAGCACGAAATAGTTCTCCTCTGTTTTGGCCGCCTTGATCGCGTCGGATCGGTTCTGATTCCGTTCCTCCCGAAGGTCATGGTCCGTCTTCAGAAGAGCGCGAAGCTCGGCGACACACCCCTGGGCAACGGCATCCGCGAGAAAGAGCGGGATCATCACATCCGGCGTTCCCGTCATGAGAAGAAGCCCCGGCCCTTTCTGGCGCGGAGTCTCTTCGGCGACCTCAGGGTCAGGATCGGTCTGCGTGCGCGTCTCCGGGCGATTCACGCCCTGAATCGGCGGCTCGGCCTCTACTCTCTTCTGGCGGCGTCCTGACTGCCCGAACCCTGTGATGGTGATCAGGATCACGACGATTAGTAACAGGATAGGACCTGTAGGACGGATAGGACGGATAGGACGAATAGGACCTATAGGAAAAATAAGCCCTATTCGTCCTATTGGTCCTATCGGTCCTATTCGTCCTATAGGTCCTATTCGTCC
>JBEIJP010000146.1:0-6810 GCA_040380245.1 Acidobacteriota bacterium
GCGATGGTCTTCTCAGGACCGGTCATCTTGAAGAAGACCTCCCCGGCAGCGCTCTCGACGATCGCGCCGAGCAGTCGATAGCGTGGCTTGGGACCGACGGGTTGCGACATTCCCATCGACATTCCTCCGGGGTTGAAGATCCCGGTGAGATCGACGGTCGTCACGGTATAGCCGTTGATGGTCTCCCGTTGTTGCCGTGCCTTGGTCGCGGAGGGACTTCCGTCCGACTGCGTAAACTGGCCGATCCAGCGGTCGATATTGGCCTGGACGCCGCCGCCGATGTTGAGAAAGACGGCGCACTCGGCGCCTTCGCTGTCTCCGCTGCCCGCGGGGATCAGGTAGGTGGCGGCGCGCATGGGCCGTTCAGGGCCCACCTTCCACCGCGAAGGGGCGGTCCATTGAAGCGCCTTCCCGCTGGGCCGATTGGGGGCGCCCCCGGCGGGCAGACTCGGGGCGGCCGAATCGTGGCCGATCGCGACGCCGGTCGAAGCGGGGGTATCCCCGCTGGGCCGCATCGGGACCGTCTCCGGCCGCGGAGCCTCCTCTTTGGGTTGGGCTGGGCAACCGGTCAGCAACAGCAGGCAAAGTGCCCAGAAGGGCGCTTTCCAGTCGATCATTCGGTTCATCATTCTTCCTTCTCCTCAAGATCAGATCATCAAGGTATTACAGGTTGAGTGGAGGATGGTTCAATCCCCCACGGCCCCCACCGGAGTGCCATCCGGCCCCCGGGAAGGTGGGCGAAAGAAGAGTAAAAAGAGCAGCAGGATTCCCGCCGCGAAGAGAGCCGGCTTGCCCCAGAGAGGCATCCACTCGATCGCCTGGAGTTCCTCTTTTCGGGCGAGGTCCTTCTCCGTGGTCCGGCTGGCGATCTGCGCTTCGAGGGCGCCACGCTGTTCGGGAGGAGTCCCGGCAAGGGACGCCTGCAACTGTTCGATCTCGGCGCTCAGCGTGGCGACGCGCCTGGCGGCCTGCTGTGAACTGGGGGGCGTGTGTTGGGCCTCGATGACCCCCGCGATCTTCGCCCCGATCGCCATGCCCAACCCGAGAGTGAAGAGGACCAGCAGTCCTTGTGCCTGGGCACGGATCCGATTGGGGGCGACCTGATCAGTATAGATCTGCCCCGTCACGAAGAAGAAGTCGTAGCAGATTCCGTGGAGGACAATCCCGACGATGATCATCCAGCGGACTTCGTCCGGGGCGCCGAACGCGAAGAGGGCATAGCGGACGACCCAGGCCAGCATCCCCACCCCGAGCATCCATTTGACTCCCAGCCGGGCGAAGAAGAAGGGCATGACCAGCATGAAGAAGATCTCTGACATCTGTCCGTAGGACATCGTCTGCCCGATGGGCAGGCCGGTCATCTCGACCATCCGGCTGGTGATCTGGTAGTAGAAGGCCAGCGGGATGCAGACGAGAAACGAGGCCGCCATGAAGAGGAGGTAGGACCGGTCCTTGAGGAGCGCGAGCGCGTCGAGCCCCAGCAGCTGCCTGGCCGTCACCTTGCCCTCGCGGACGGGGGGCGTGTGGGGGAGCGTCAGGCTGTAGAGCCCCAGTCCGATCGCGCTGCCCGCGGTCAGGTAGAACATGATGATGTTCTTCTCCCAGCCGAGGAAGGTCAGGGCCAGCCCCGCGGCGATCCATCCGATCGTTCCCCAGACGCGGATGGCCGGAAACTCTTTCTCGGAGTCGGACATGTTCTTCATGGCCAGGGTGTTGGTCAGGGCAAGCGTCGGGAAGTAGGTCAGCGTGTAGCCGAAGAGGGTCAGGTTGATCACGTCCGGGGTCGCCTGGGACGTCATGAGGGTCGTGGCGTAGAGGATGATCGCGCCGCCCAGGAGGTGGAGCGCCGCCAGGACCCGCTGTGCGGGAAAGAAGCGGTCGGCGATCATTCCGACGAAGAACGGCGAGATCATGCTGGCGATGGGGCCGACCGAGTAGGTCCATCCGAAATCGCTGGCGCCGAAGCCGATGGTTCCAAGGTAGTTTGGGGCGGTCACGTACCATGATCCCCAGACGAAGAACTGCATAAACATCATTGCCGAAAGCTGTACGCGAAGTTTCAGTTTCATGGTCGATTCCCGCTCCCAGGTCCGTTGTCTCGATGGTGTCTCGCCGAAAAAGCGTTGCGATTGTACCCGACACCGACGTGGAAGGCGAGTCGGAGAGGCGCGCTTCCGGCCCTCGTCGAGGATCAATTTCCCCTCTCTCCGGCGGGGTTGCTTGCCATTGTCCTCCGATATCGGTCACAATCAGCCCCTTCCCGACACGGCGCCGCTGCGCGGTCAGGGGAGGCATCTTCAGGACGATGGTCGAGCGGGCGTATGACAAAGAAGATCAAATATATCGGGATTGACCTGGGAGGGACCAACATCAAGGCGGGGTTGGTCGACACGGAGAGTGGAGAGATCCGCGCGGTGCAGTCGACGCCGACCCATTCCCGAGAAGGCCACGATGCCGTCATCGCCAATATGGCACGGCTGGTTGGCCAGATCGCGCTGGACGCGGGGATTGCTCAACCGGAGATCGGCGGGATCGGGGTTGGCTTGCCGGGCTCGATCGATATTGAACAGGGAAAGACGGTCTTTCTGACCAATCTACCAGGCCACTGGATCGATGTGCCGGTTCGGGATAAGCTGGCCGGGTTGACGGGAATTCCGGTCGCGCTGATCAATGACGCCCGGGCGATGACCCTCGGTGAGTGGCGGTTCGGCGCCGGGCAGGGAGTCGATATCGCCTGCCTGACCCTCGGCACGGGGATCGGAGGCGGGCTGGTCATCAATGGCCGACTCCACCTGGGGCCGACGGGCTCGGCGGGAGAGCTCGGCCACCTCAGTGTTGACGTCAACGGTCCGCAGTGCGGCTGTGGGAACCGGGGCTGTATCGAGGCCTTCGCCTCGGGGCCCGCCATCTCGGCGATGGGGATGAAGGCGGTGGTCCAGGGCCAGGAGACCCTCATCGCCCAACTCGCCGGCGGAGACCTCAATCGCGTCACCCCGGAGCTGATCTGCGAGGCAGCCCTCGCCGGAGACCGCATTGCTCGTGAGATCTACCAGTTCGCCGGGACGATCATCGGCGCTGGCGTCAACAACATCATCCTCTCGGTCAGCCCGCGTCGCGTCGTCATTGGGGGCGGCGTCGCCGCGGCCGGCGACCTGATCCTCGACCCCATCCGTCAATCCGTCCGGGAGCGCTGCTTTCTCAAGGAAGTGGAAGACATTGGGATCGTTCCGGCCCTGCTCGGCAACAATGCCGGTCTGATCGGGGCCGCTGTCTGGGCCCGTCAACACCTTCATCCCGCTGCCTGAGCGCGTGCTCGCTGATCGGGGGGGCCGTTACTGCGCCTTTCCCGTCCCCCACTTGAGCGCCTCGACGATCATGGTCTGGTACCAGGAGCTGGTCCAGATGTCGGGTCGATGGCCAAAGGCGTTGTAGAGTACCTTCCCCTTGCCGTAGTCACGGTAGTAGACCAGCGGGAACTCCTTCGCCTTGATCCCCTTGAGCGTCATGTCGGTCCTGGTGGGGTCGAGGCTGACGAGGACTTTGACCTTGGACGCGTCGAAGTTCTTCAGCTGGTAGATCTCTTCCTGAAAGGTCATCGATTCCGGGAGGTGGCGAGTGACGGGATGGCTCCGGTCGTCGACGCGCACCGTCACCTGGGTATTCTGCGTCCAGGGGTGCCCGTCGAACCAGCCATTGATCATCTCGCCGTAGGCGGGCCATTGGTAGTAGGTGTCCGTCGCGCTGTGGAGCCCCATAAAGAAGCCGCCCTGCCGGATCCAGTTCAAGAGCAGGTTCTTCTGAGACTCGTCGAGGGGCAGTTCTCCCGTGGTGTAGAAGATGATGGCGTCATAGTTTTTGATCGCCGCGGGCGTCAGCGCCCGCTCTGCCATCTGCGTCAAGGTGACCTCAAACCCGTGGGTCGCGCCCAGTTTCTCCATGATCTCCTGTGAGAGGTGGAGGGATTGATGGCGGAAGCCGAGGGATTGCGTCACATAGAGCACGCGCGTCTTCCGCGATTGCGCCAGGAGGGGCGAGTTCACGGCGCCCATTGCCACCAGCGCGAGAACCAGCGCCAGGCGGAGATGGCGAAGCAGGGAACGATCGATCGCGATTGGCATAGGATCTCCTCTGATGAAACGGTCGGTGGAAAGCGGGGAGGGCGGGATCCCTCCCCGCTTCCTGGGGGATTCTGTCGTCGGGACACCCTACGATCGGTACGCCTGCCGACCGACGCCTTGAATGGGGATCCCCTGTGCCGCGAGCACTTCGTGTTGAAGCGAGTACATACAGGCGGCGGCCTGGTCGATGGCGCGGGTGAAGGCGATCGACCCTTGCAGAATCGGCTTCAACTTCTCTTTGTCCTGGATTCGCGCCTTCGGGTACTCATGCTCGACGATGAGGTAGGTATTGGCGGGGTCGAGCGACAGCAGCTCCCGTGCCGCCAACTGGTGATCGAGCCAGTCGACCGTCCGATTTTGCAGATACGCGAGCGGGTCGTGTTTGGCCGTCCCTGGCAACTCGTGCTCGCAGAGGACCACCTGCTTCTTCCAGGCGTTGAGGTGATCGACGACATTCGGGGAGGGAGCTCCGCCGATCATATCGCCGCGCTCGACCGTCTGTCCGCCGTAGCCCCACCCGGAGACGCCCCTGGCGTCGATGACCTGTCCCTTGACGTGGAATCCGCCGATCAGGAAGTTGTAGCCCTCGTCCTTGAGGTACTGGAAGATTGAGCGGGTATCCTGTCCCATCAGAATCGCGTGGGAGGGGTCGTAGTGGATGCGGAGCTGGTCGCCGACGCCGTGCTTCTCGCAGATCCGGTGGAGGGCGATCCAGGTCCCGGGCGTGTAGGCGATGTTGTTGTGCCAGTTGTCGCCAGGGACCCAGCCCGGCATCGGGCACTGCTCGATTCGGTAGACGAGGCCTCGCTCCTTCGCCGCCTTGAGGATCGGGATGAAGTGCTGCTCGAAGTCGATCAGGTTCTGGTCCATATTGGCCTTCTGGTTGCGGCCGACAAAGCCGCAGACCGCATCGACGCCGAGGAGGACCGCCGTATCCATCGCCCGCATCATGAAGTCGAACTTCTTCTGTCGGAGGACGGGATCGTCATGGAGCATGTTGTCGAAGTAGCCCACCTCGGAGATGCCGACGCGATGAGCGTCCAGGGCAGCCTGGACCCGTCGGGCCCGTTCACGCGTGAACGGTTGGCGCAGGTCGAGGGTGTTGGCTACTGGATCGAGCAGCGCTTCCGCCGGGATGTCCGCCTCCGATGGATGGAGGGCCGACGAGAGCTGAATGTAGTCCGCTCCCAGTTCCCGGGCATAGGCGACCCACTCTTCGATCGCCAGATCGGGATCCGGATCGCGCTTCTCCCGCGGGGTCAGCTCCTGCAGCGCGGCAGTCAGAACTCCCACCTTCATCAATTTCGGCTCGAATGCTTTGACGGACATGAACGGCAGCCTCCTGATTCTGTTCAATGATGCCTGTGCGACGCCGACCTGATTCGTCCGGGGACCCTTCCGCCAGCGGGTGACGCCACCGTCAGTCAGCGCGAGGGGGTCGGTCGAATCGTCCGGAACGGACGGCAGAATCCAATGTCTGGATCAGAGCGCGGAACCGACGTCTCCGGCGGGTCGAGCGGCTCCGATTTGCGGGCAGTGTGCCCCAAGGCGAAGAAGTGTGTCAAGGCAGGCCCGGGCGCACGCCTCTTGATCTGGCTCACACCTCGAGTCCGACGGCCCGCATCAGCGCGAGCGCGTTGCTGTGTGTGACGATGCCCGGCCGCATCTGGTAATCGAAGACCATCCGACTCTCTTCGAGGTGGTCCTCGAAATGGACATTGCGGGCCCGTTCCCCGAGTGGCTCGACCATCCGGGTGAGGGCCAGGTCGTGAGTCGTCGTCAGACCGATGGCCCCCCGGGCGAGGAGTCCCTGCAGGACGGCCTCGGCGCCGATGCACCGGTCGTGCGAGTTGGTGCCGCTCAGAATCTCGTCGAGCAGGAAGAGCACCGGGACCGGGCCTTTCGTCAATCCGACCACCTGCTGCAGACGGGTGATCTCCGCGTAGAAGCGCGAGGCGCCGCTCTGCAGCGAGTCCTGCGGGTGGAGCGATGCCGCGATGGCCAGTCGCGAGAGGCGCAGCCGGGTCGCACAGACCGGGGCTCCCGCGTAGGCGAGAACGGCGTTGATTCCGACGGTCCGGAGCATCGTGCTCTTGCCGGACATGTTCGAACCGCTGACGATGAGTAGTTGGACCGTCTCCCCCAGCTCGATCCCGTTGCGGACACAGTGCGCCCGTGGGATGAGCGGGTGGCCCAGTCCGCTCGCTTCCAAGAGGGCCCCGGGCCCTTCGCTCAGCTCCGGGAAGGGATCTTCCGGATGCTCGAAGGCATAGCCCGCCAGGGAGAGGAGTGCCTCAAATTCGGCGACGGCCTCGATCCAGGGGCCGATCAGCCTCCCCGATCGAGCCTTCCAGCGATCGATGGCGAAGGCGATCTGGGCAGGGATGAGAAGCAGGAACGCGAACGGGGCAAAGGCCTGATTGCGGGTCGAGTCGAGAAGGTCGATCAAGCGCGAGAGGCGCGCGATCTGCCGCGAGGGAGGCTCTCCATCGATGGCGAGCGCGGCTCCAATCTTTCGCAGGAGTGGGGCTTCAAACTCTTCCCGCTCGATGCGTGCGAGGATCTCCGCCAGGACCCGCAGTTCGCGACAAGGACGGTCGGCCGCGCCGTTGACCGAGGCGATCCGCTGGCGGAAGAGGAAGAGAAAGATGGTCTCGGCGAAGATTGCCGCGACGGCGAGGGCTCTCTCGCC
>JBEIJP010000147.1:0-6808 GCA_040380245.1 Acidobacteriota bacterium
AAGAGAGTCCGCTCGAATTCATCTGGTGCATCGCTGGCGCGCGCTACTGGGTCGGCGACAAGAACAAGGACTTCATGGCGGGCAAGGGCGACGCCATCACCACCTGAGCCACCGCCTATGACGCAGCCTGGGACAGATCCACCGCAAGCGAGGTCCTGGACGCGCTGGCGGACCGACGGTTCGGTCCGCTGGACGATCCTGGCTCTGCTCTTTCTGGTGACGGTCATCAACTTCGTTGATCGGCTGACTCTCTCCTTTGTCGCCCCGATCCTGCGGGATACCTTCGATCTCTCCAACACGGACTACGGGGAGATCGTCTCCTTCTTCGTCCTGGGGATGATGATCGGCGAGTTTCCGATGGGGTGGATCATGGATCGGCGCGGGCCGCGCTTCGGCTTCTCGCTGGCGGTGATCTGGTGGTCGATCGCCAACGGGCTTCACGCCCTCGCGAGGACCAAGTGGCAGTTCTCGTTTCTGCGTTTCTGGATGGGCACGGGGGAATGCGGGAACTACCCGGGCGGCGTCAAAGTGATTGGGCAGTGGTTTCCCCCGCGGGAGCGCGCCCTGGCGATGGGGATCATGAACGCGGCCTCGCTGGTCGGGGGGATGATCACGCCGCCGTTGGTAGCGGGGATCGTCCTGCTGCTCAACTGGCAGGCGGCGTTTCTGCTGCCGAGTCTGCTGGGGATGCTCTGGGTGATCGTCTGGCGTCGCTTCTACTCGCCCCCAGAGGTCCATCCGCGTATTACCCCGAAGGAGCTGGCGCTGATTCAATCGGAGCCGGATCCGGAGGGGGATGTCCCGACATTGGGGCGGCTGCTCCGATTGCCGCAGACGTGGGGGTTGATGCTCTGCCGTCTGCTGGTCGGTCCGGTGATCCAGTTCTATCTCTTCTGGTTGCCGGAGTACCTCTATCGAACCCGCGGGTACACGATGGCGATGATCGGATTTCTGGCGATCCTGCCCCCGCTCTTTGGGGATGTCGGGAGCGTCGGCGGCGGCTGGATCTCCGGGTGGCTGATGAAGCACGGGATGGCGGCCCATCGGGCGCGCCGCCTGGTCATGGGCGTGGGGGGCCTGCTCTGCGCGCTGAGCGTGGTTGTCGTTACCGCGCAGAGCCCGGGGATCTGGTGGGGGGCCATCTGTCTGGTCTACCTTGGCCATTACGCCCTCTCGGCCAACATGTTCGCGACGATCACCGACCTCTTTCCCAACAACGTCGCCTCGCGCGTGACGGCGCTGACGGGGGTTGCGGCCGGGCTGAGCGGATGGTTCTTCCCCAGACTGACGGGACGACTGGTCGATCAGGTCTCCTACCAGCCGGTCTTTATCCTGGCGGCGATCATGCCGCTCACCGGAGTCCTGGTCCTGTTCTTCCTGACCCGATCCCGGCGGACCGGGATGGGGCCAGCCGTCGAGGAGGCCGAGGGGGCCGAGGAGAGAAGATGAAGCAGTGTTGGCGGATTGTGCTTCTGTTGGGGGCGATCTTCGGTGGGATCTGCCCGGTGTGGGCGCAGGTGACGATCGAAAAACGGGAGTTCGCCGGTTGGCCGAACAGCTATTGGGTTCGCAATGAGTCGCTCGAGTTGGTGGTGACCAGCGACGTCGGGCCACGGATCATCTCGCTGCGATTGAAGGGGGGGCCCAATCTCTTCTCCGTGCGTGACGATTTTGCCGGCAAGACGGGAGGCGGGGAGTGGCGAAACTATGGCGGGCACAGACTGTGGCACGCTCCCGAGGAGAAGGCGCGGACCTATCAACCGGACAATCAATCCGTCGAGGTGGAGACGCTGGCGGACGGCCTGCGTCTGACCGCCGCGGTCGAGGCGAAGACGGGCATCCACAAGTCGATCGAGATCCGACTCGATCCGCGGCAACCCCGGGTGACGGTTCTCCACCGGCTGACCAACGCGGGGCTCTGGCCGGTGCAGTTGGCTCCGTGGGCGATCAGCGTCATGGCGCCGGGGGGCTTTGGCATCTCGCCGCTCCCGACACGGTTCCATCCCGATCGACTGCTCCCCAATCGAACGCTGATCCTCTGGCCCTACACCGACCTGCGGGATGATCGCTACTATCTGGGGACAGACCTGGTCATGTTGCGCCATGCTGCGGGAATCGATCCGGCGCGCGAGCGGGCCAAGATTGGTGTGGCCAACGACGAGGGGTGGTGCGCCTACGCGCGGGATGGATACCTCTTCCTCAAGCGGTTCGCGATTGTCGAGGGGGCGACCTATCCCGACCGGGGCGCCTCGGTCGAGCTCTTTACCAACAATCGCATGCTGGAGGTTGAGACCCTCGGACCACTCGTCGACCTGGCTCCAGGGGCCGAGGCGACCCATCGGGAAGACTGGGAGGTCTGGACGGGGATCCCGTTGACCTTCGGCGACGAGGCAGGGATCCGTGCGCGGCTGCTCCCCCTGGTGGAGCGCGGGCGGCCGCGCGGCAATCGATAAGGAAGGGATCGAGGATGGAGATTCTGATTAGTGAGGCCATGGGCGGGGAGTCGCTCGATCGTTTGCGGGAGTCCTTCGCCGTGGCCTACGAGCCCGAGTTGTGGCGCGATCCGGTGGGGTTGCGGGAGCGGCTCGCTTCGGGAGCACGGGCCCTCATCGTCCGCAACCAGACCCGGGTGACTCGCGAGCTGCTCGACGCCGCGAAACAGCTGGAGGTCATTGGTCGTGCCGGCGTCGGGCTGGAGAACATCGATCTGACGGCGGCCAGCGAGCGGGGGATCGTCGTGGCCTGGACGCCGGAGCAGAACGCCAATTCGGTGGCCGAGTTGACCGTCGGGTTGATTCTGGCTCTTGCCCGGCACATTCCAGCGGCTGACCGGGATACTCGGGCTGGCCACTGGAACCGTCAACGGTTCACCGGAATCGAGATCCTCGGCAAGACGCTCGGCGTGATCGGGTTGGGCCGGATTGGCGCGGCGACGGCGGCCAAGGCGCGCGCCCTCGGGATGGAGATCGTCGCCTACGACCCCTTGCTCGACTCGGACAGCCTGCGCGCCCTCGAACTGCGCGCCCGGATCCTGCCGCTCGAGGAGCTGCTGGCGGTCAGTGACGTCGTGACGTGCCACCTGCCAGCCACTGCGGCAACGGTCGGGCTGCTCGATGCCGCCCGGCTCTCGCTGCTCAAGCCGACAGCCTGCCTGATCAACACCTCGCGCGGGACGATCCTCGACGAGGCAGCCCTCATCGATCTTCTTGGTCGGCGGGCCATCGCCGGAGCCGCGCTCGACGTGCGCGCCGAGGAGCCCCCCGCGCCTAGTCCACTGAGCGCGATGGAGAATGTCATCCTGCTGCCCCACATTGCCGCCTTCACCACCGAGGGGCAACGTCGGGTCGTCACGGCGGTCTGTCTCGATGTCGCCGCTGTTTTGCGCGGAGAGCCCGCCCGCTTCTTCGCCAACTTCCCTTTACCACGACGATGAGGGCGCATCGTCCCCGCCCTGCGAGGAGCGCATGAAACTGTTTATCGATACCGCTGATGTGGCCCAGATTCGGGAGGTCTGGAGCTGGGGAATCGTCGATGGCGTGACGACCAACCCCAGCCATGTCTCGAAGACCGGCCGTCGCCCGATCGAGATCTACGAGGAGGTGCTGGCGATCGTCGATGGCCCGGTCAGCCTCGAGACGATCTCGCTGACCGCGCCGGAGATCATCGCCGAGGGGCGGGAGCTGGCCCGACTCCACCCGAATGTCGTCGTCAAGGTGCCGTTGATTCGCGAGGGGCTCAAGGCGGTGCGCGCCCTGACCGACGAGGGCATCAAGACCAATGTCACCGTCACCTTCTCGCCGCTCCAGGCGCTGCTCGCCGCCAAGTGCGGCGCGACCTACATCAGCCCATTCGTTGGGCGGCTCGACGCCGTCGGCCATTTTGGAATGGAGGTGGCGCGTCAGATCAAGACCATCTACGACAACTACCAATACCCGACGGAGATCATCGTCGCCGCCGTCCGCCATCCAACTCACGTCCTGGAGGCCGCACTGGCCGGGGCCCACATCTGTACGATGAGTTACGATGTCATGGTGCAGCTCTACGACCACCCGCTGACCGACATCGGGATCGACCTCTTTCTCAAGGACTGGGCAAAGGTACCCAAATGAAGACGCATCCCCTCTATCTCAACGGTGAGCTGGTGACGACCGAGGCGACGTGGGAGGTGACCAATCCGGCGAACGGTCGTCCGGTGGCGCGCGTCTCGACTACCAGTCGGGCCCGGCTGGCCGAGGCGATCGCGGACGGACACGCCGCCTTTCCCGCCTGGCGCGCGTTGACCGGCAAGGAGCGCGGGCAGTATCTCCACCGCTGGGCCGACCAGCTCGAAGCGCGCCGCGAGGAGATTGCCCGGACCATCACCCTCGAAAATGGCAAGCCGCTGGCGCAGAGCCTCGGGGAGGTGGCCATGTCGGTCGATCACCTCCACTGGTTCGCCGAGGAGGCCCGGCGTGCCTACGGTCGCATCGTCCCTCCCCAGGTCTCCGGTAAGCGCCATCTCGTCCTGCGGACACCGCTCGGCGTGGTTGGGGCGATCAGCCCGTGGAACTTCCCCCTGGTCCTGGCGGTGCGCAAGGTCGCCCCGGCCCTTGCCGCCGGGAATACCGTCGTCCTCAAACCGGCCGCCCAGACGCCGCTCTGCGCCGTCGCGCTGGCGGAGTGTGCCGCGGCGATTGACATTCCCAAGGGAGTCTTCCAGCTGCTGATTGGTCCCGCCGCCGATTTTGGCGAGGAGATGCTGACCAATCCCCTCTGCCGCAAGATCTCCTTCACCGGTTCGACCGAGGTCGGACGTCGTCTGATCGCCGGTGCGGCGCAGACCGTCAAGCCGCTCTCCCTCGAGCTGGGCGGGCACGCTCCCGTCCTCGTCTTTGAAGACGCTGACCTGGAGAAAGCCGTCGAGGGCGCGATCCTCGCCAAGTTCCGCAATACCGGCCAGTCGTGCATCGCGGCCAACCGCGTCTACGTGCAGCGCGCGATCTACGACCGCTTTCTGGATGCCTTCACCGAGCGGACCCGCGCGCTGCGGATCGGCGATGGGCTCGAGCCGGGCGCCGAGATCGGCCCGCTCATCGATCGGCGTGCGGTCGAAAAGACGCAGGAGCAGATCGACAACGCGGTCAGCCTCGGGGCCCGCATCCTCTGTGGCGGGCAACCCGTCGGAGAGGAGGGCTTCTTCTTCGCCCCGACGGTCCTCGCCGATGTCCCGTCTGCGGCCCGCTGTATGTCCGAGGAGACCTTTGCCCCGCTGGCTCCCGTCAGCGTCTTCGATGAGGAGGCGGAGGGGATTCGCCTGGCCAACGACTCGATCTATGGCCTTAGCGCCTACGTCTTCACCACCAATCTGGAGCGTGCCTTCCGCGTCATGGAGCAGCTCGAAGCCGGGACCATCGGACTCAACGATGGCCTCCCGACGACCAGTCAGTGCCCGTTCGGTGGGGTCAAGCAGAGTGGCTGGGGGCGCGAACTCGGCAGCGAGGGGCTCGACGCCTTCCTCGAAACCAAGCACGTCTCGCTCGGACTCTGATCCAGACCGATTCCGGAACTGGATCTTCGCCCTGCGAGATCGCATTTATTCCAACCGTGATGGGGGGAGATCGGATGAGTATTCAATTTGTTGTTCACGAAGCGGGAGACTCGGTCGGCGTCGTCGTCGTCGAAGGGGTCAAGGCGGGGGATCAGCTGGCCGGCTGGATCATGCAGGAGGATCGGATCCTCGAGATCAAGGCCCTCGATGATATTCCGCTCGGCCATAAGCTGGCCATTTGCGACCTCGACGACAACGCGACCGTCATCAAGTACGGCGTCGACATCGGGCGGACCATCGCCCCGATCCAGGCGGGTGGGTACCTCCACGTTCACAACGTCAAGACAAAACGCTGGTAAGCAGAAGGAGCCGAAGATCCATGGGAGTCGATCTGAGCAAGGCGACCTTTCGCGGATATGTGCGAGAGAATGGTCGCGTCGGAGTTCGCAATTACGTCATCATCCTTCCGGTCGATGATCTGTCCAACGCCGCGGCCGAGGCGGTGGCCCACAATATCAAAGGGGCGCTGGCCCTGCCGCATCCCTACGGTCGCCTGCAGTTCGGCGCCGACCTCGAACTCCACTTCCGAACCTTGATCGGGACTGGCTGCAATCCGAATGTCGCCGCCGTCGTTGTCATCGGCATCGAGGACGGCTGGACGCAGCGGGTCGTCAGCGGCATCGCCGCGACGGGCAAGCCGGTCTGCGGCTTCGGGATCGAGGGGCACGGGGACCACGAGACGATCCGTCGCGCCTCGCACGCCGCCCGCGAATATGTGCAGTGGGCCTCGGAGAAGCACCGCGAGGAACGTCCCCTCGCCGACCTCTGGGTCTCGACCAAGTGCGGCGAGTCGGACACCACCTCGGGCTGCGGCGCCAACCCGACGGTCGGCGACGCCTTCGACAAGCTCTACGCCCACGGCGTGACCCTCCTCTTCGGGGAGACGACCGAGTTGACAGGGGGCGAGCACCTCGTCGCCAACCGTTGCCGCACCCCGGAGGTGCGGGCTCAATTCCAGGCGATGTTCGATCGCTACCAGGAGATCGTCCAGCGACATAAGACCAGTGATCTCTCCGAGTCCCAGCCGACCAAGGGCAACATCGCCGGCGGATTGACGACGATCGAGGAGAAGGCGCTCGGCAATATCCAGAAGATCGGACGGAAATGCCTGATCGACGGAGTGCTCGACAAGGCAGATGCGCCGACCGGCCCGGGGCTCTGGTTTATGGACTCTTCCTCGGCGGCGGCGGAGATGGTCACCCTCTGCGCGGCGGCCGGATT
>JBEIJP010000148.1:0-6805 GCA_040380245.1 Acidobacteriota bacterium
GATGCGTGCGGCCTGTGCCGCGGTCAGCACCTGGCGTCCGGGCATGAAGCGTGCGGCGACGCCGAGATAGATCTGAGGGGCGCGAAAGTAGGGATGTGTCTGGTTGGTGTAGAGCTGCTCGACCGGTCCGTCGACGTAGCCCATCAACACCGGCTCTGTCCAGTGGATAAAGTCGGTCGAGGTCGTACGGGTGATCCGGCGAATCCGGTCACGAAAGACCCGGACGTAGGCAAGGTACTGTCGCTCGCTCTGGGACCAGAAGGCGACGTTCTGGGAATCGAAGTCGCCCGCGGTGATCACTGGGCGATCCGCCAGCTGGCGCCAGCGCAATCCATCGGCAGAGGCAAAGGCGTAGAGGCCTGTCTTCTTCGTCCCGGCGAGGGCCTTGTAGCGCTGGTCGGCCGGGACGCCAGGGCGATCGTCGAGCAGCGGGCTGAAGTTGTGCGAGAAGGGGGCCTGGCCAGCGAGGATGACGTTGTTGGGCCGCTGGCCCCCGACGGGGAAGAGATCGAGATCCGGCCGGGTCCAGGCGATGCCGTCGACAGATTCGGCGACACAGGTCGTTTCACGATCACTACCGTCGGCCCGCGCCTCCGGCAATCCACGATAGTAGAGGCGGTAACGGCCGCCATCCCGGATGACGGTGCAGTATCCGGCGAAGGGGCCTTCCCAGGGCCTGTCGAAGCGCAGGACCTCCCCGGCGTCGATCGGCTGCTGCAGCTCGAAGGTGACCCGATCCGCCCGTTCGACGAGGGTGCGATCGACAAAGAGCTCCAGGCGCGTACCAAGATCGAGCGGAGTCGACTGCGTGGCGATGGCCAGCGGCAGCCAGGGCCCGATAAGAAAGACGACCGGAATCAGCCATCTCCTCATCGCCCACCCCACCAGGCGTCGAGCCGCCGCCGCAGCTGGGCTACCCGTCGTGGTTCCTCGGCAGCGAGGTCGCGCCGCTCGTCCGGGTCGCGTTCGATCTGGTAGAGCAGGGGGCGATCCGGCACATCCTCCCCGTCGATTCCCGGCACGGGGAGGATCAGCTTCCAGCCGTCGTCGATGATCCAGCGGGAGAGGAGGCTGGTCGATGGGCGGCGAATGTCGACCGCGTCGTGAGTGAAATTTTCACCGAAGATTCGGCGGCGGGCCATCAGCGACCGCCGATCGCGCAGATCGATTCCGGGGAGCCCTGTGGGAATCTTTCCCCCAGTTGCCGTGAGGAGCGTCGGGACGAGATCGATCGAACTGGCATAGCGTTCCGACCGCTCCGGTCTGATGCGCCCCGGCCAGCGGAGGAGGATCGGCGTGCGCAAACCGGCCTCGTAGGGTGTCCGCTTCGAGCGGAGGCTGATGGCATCCCCCTTCTCCGACTGGACCCACCCATTGTCGGTGACGTAGACGACGATCGTCTCTTTGGCGAGGTCCTGCCGATCGAGGTGATCGAGCAGCTCGCCAATCGTCTCGTCAAACCACTCGACGCTCGCCCAGTAGCGCGCGTGCTCCTGGCTGGGCGCGACCGTCCGGTACTTGTCGATCAATCGCGACGGCGCGGTGTGCGGACTGTGCGGAAGCAACGGGGCATACCAGACCAGAAACGGGCGCTGCCGCTGACGCGCCTCAGCGATGAAATCGTAAATGGGAGCCATGCCCTGGCGCCCGATCTCCAGTCCCTCGTCTCCGTGACGGCCCCCACGGGATTTGTCGCCGTGGCTCATGCCGTGGGTGAAGCCGGCGCTTCGGTAGTTCCCCATCCACCATTTGCCAGTCTGGAAGCTGAGATACCCTTGCGACTGCAGCAGCTGGGGCAGTGCCGGCGTCTGCTGGCTGAGCCGCCGCATCGCGTCCCACTGGGCCAGATAGGCCGGGTCCTCGCGCCAATTGCCCTGCTTGCCGCCAGGCGGCGCGGGCGGATCGTTGCTGGTGATGAGGTGCTCGTGCGGATAGCGACCCGTGATGATCGACATCAGGCTGGGCGAGCAGAGAGGGGTCGGAGTATACCCGCGGGGAAAGGTCAACGACTCCGCCGCCAGCCGGTCGAGTGCCGGAGTCTTGATGTGCGGGTGGCCCATAAACCCGTAATCCCGCCAGCCGTGATCATCGGAGACAATCATAACGATGTTGGGGGGCCCGGCAGACTCGGTCGCCGGCAGGAAGGAGAGCGTCAGGGCGAGGAAGAGGAGAACCAATCTGGCACTGGGTCGCATGCGCACCTGGGGGAAGATCGAACACCGACAAAGAGGATGGCCAACCGGCGAGCCATCCCGCTTCCCTCCCCCACAGATGGACGAGGGGGAATGGAGGGCTACGCCAGCAGCTTCTGCTGGACGACGCCGTGAACATCGGTCAGACGGAAATCGCGGCCCTGGAACCGGTAGGTCAGCCGGGTATGGTCGATTCCCAGGAGGTGGAGCATCGTCGCGTGGAGATCGTGGACATCGACTGGATCGGAGACGATGTTGTAACCGAAATCATCCGTCTCGCCGATGGTCACGCCCGGCCGGACCCCGGCGCCGGCCATCCACATGGTGAAGGCGCGGGGATGGTGATCTCGCCCCATCAGGTTCGAGCCCTCGCGCCGCTCGTTGATCGGCGTGCGGCCAAACTCCCCACCCCAGACGATCAACGTCTCGTCGAGGAGACCGCGCTGGCGAAGGTCCGTCAGCAGAGCGCTGATCGGTTGATCGATCTCTTCGCAAAGGCGCGGGAGGGCGACAGCAATGTCTCCGCCGACCGAGTTGCCGTGGGTATCCCAGCCGCGGTGGAAGAGCTGTACAAAGCGGACGCCGCGCTCGACCAGACGCCGGGCGAGGAGGCAGTTGTTGGCAAACGACTTCCTTCCGGGCTCCGTACCATAGAGCGTATGGGTCGCCGCCGACTCGCCGCTGAGGTCCGTCAGGTCCGGGACGCTCGCCTGCATGCGGAAGGCCAGTTCGTAGGCCTCGATGCGGGTGGTGATCTCCGGATCGGCGAGGCGATCGCGATGCCCCAGGTTGAGATCGCGCAGGGCGTCGAGGCTCGATCGTCGTGCCGCCGCGCTGACCCCGGGCGGGTTCGAGACGAAGAGGACCGGATCGCCCTTCGAGCGGAACTCGACTCCCTGATGGACCGTCGGCAGAAACCCGCTGCCCCACAGTGCCTTGCCGCCATCCGGATCGGACGCCCCCGAGAGCAGCACGACGAAACCGGGCAGATCGCGGTTCTCGCTCCCCAGGCCATACATCAGCCAGGAGCCGAGGCTTGGCCGCCCGATGATCTGATGGCCCGTGTTGAGGAAGATCTGCGCCGGGGCGTGATTGAACTGGGTCGTGTGCATCGACCGGATGATCGCCAGTTCATCGACGTGGCGGGCGAGCCGTGGAAGCAGTTCGGAGACGACCGCCCCCGACTGGCCGTGCGGCGCGAAGCGGAAGGGTGACCCAAGGCAGAGCGGCGTCCCCTTGATGAAGGCGAAGCGCTCCCCTTTGACCAGCTCGGGCGGAATCGGCTGGTTGTCATAGCGGTTGAGCATCGGCTTCGGATCGAAAAGATCGAGCTGCGACGGACCTCCCGCCATGAAGAGGAAGATGACGTTCTTCGCCTTGGGTGCGAAGTGGAGACCGAGCGGACGTCCGCCCTCGCTCGATTCGACCTCGAGGGGGCGCGCACTGGCTCCCGTCCCGAGAAGATTGGCCAGGGCGGCCCCACCGAGGCCAAAACCTGCCTGGCGAAAGAAGTGGCGTCGCGTCTGGTCACGCAGGGCCTCGGTGCGGGCAACGGATTGAGCAATGGGTCGTCTGGTTGACATAATCCTCACTCCCGGGTCTGCAGTTCATCGAGGTTGAGCAGCACATTGGCGACCATCGTCAGGGCCGCCGCCTCCTCCGGTGGGCCGGGGAGAGCGCCAGCCACCTGGCGCGCCGCCGCCGGATCGTCGCGAAAGATTGCCAGCTGGTCGGCGTGGAGGCGTCCGAGACGCTCTACCTCGCCTGGGTTGGGTGGCCGAATCAGGGCGCGGCGAAAGGCCAGGGTAATCCTCTCGGAGAGGGAGGTCGTCGGATGGGCCAGTATCTTCCCCGCGAGAGCACGCGCCATTCCGAAAGAGGCCTCGTCGTTGAGCAGGGCTAACGCCTGGAGCGGCGTGTTGGTCCGGACTCGTCGCACGGTGCAGAACTCGCGGCTCGGCGCGTCGAAGGTCGTCATCATCGGATGCGGCGCCGTCCGGCGCAGGAAGGTGTAGAGGCTCCGACGGTAGAGGTCCTGGCCCTGACTGGTCGTCCATTTGATCGAATTGCCGTCGTAGGGATTGGACCAGATCCCTTCCGGTTGGAGGGGAAAGACGCTCGGACCACCGATCTGTCGATGGAGCAGGCCGCTCGCCTGGAGCATCGTGTCGCGGATCGTCTCGGCGTCGAGTCGAAAACGCGCCCCCCGCGCGAGGAGGCGGTTGTAGGGATCGCGCGTCTCCGGCGGATAGGTCGACGCCTGGCGGTAGGTCGCCGAGGTGACGATCAACCGAAGGAGCCGCTTGACGCTCCACGACTGGCCCTCCCGAAACTCGACCGCCAGCCAGTCGAGCAGCTCGGGATGGGAGGGGAGACTGCCCTGCATTCCAAAGTCCTCGACCGTCTCGACGAGGCCGATCCCAAAGAGCTGCTCCCAGAACCGATTGACCGTCACCCGGGCCGTCAGCGGATTGTGCGGGCTGACCAGCCACTGCGCCAGCCCCAGGCGGTTGATCGGGGCCTCCTCCGGCCACGGGTGGAGTGCCGCCGGCGTTCCGGCGTAGACCCGCTCGCCGAGGCTGGTGTAGTTGCCGCGCAGGCGGAGCTGGGTCGAGGGACGCTCGAAGGTTCTCTTCTCGCGCATGATCGGCGCCTTGACGATCCCCAGGTCGTCGAGCGATCTTCGCAGGTCGCGCCGTCGGTCCCGCTCCCCCTTGAGCAGCGGGGTCGTCTCGCGGAACTGGGCCTCGAGCTGCTCGCGCTGCGCCGCCGTCCTTGACTCGAGTGGTGTCTTCCAAGCCTCCCGTAGCCGCAGCGGAAGTCCGACGATCCGCAACGGGTCGGAAGAACTCGTCACCGAGAGGCGAATCCGCCCGAGCCCCTGGTTGACGACCCGTCCCGAATGCTTGAGGGTGATCGTCAAGCGACCGGAGGGAACGTCCATCGCTGACAGCGGGCGCTCCAGCACCAGGACCGCCTGGCGGGGTTGTCGGGCTCCGTCCCGGGTCGCGTCGATCGACCAGCGGTAGGGCCAGTCGAGCGTCAACCGGCCGGCCGCGTCGTCGACCTGCACCGTGCTGAAGCGCAGCGGGTCCGCGCCCTTCTGCCCTTCGGGCTCATCGATCCTTGCCTCGATCCCGTTCAGAACGAAGTTGCCGTAGATATCCCGGCCCGGGCCTCCCTTTGGCAAGCTGGGGTCAGGCAGGACCTCCAGCCGCAGAGCCCTCCAGGGGCCCCCCTTCGCCGGGAGGGCAACGGTCGCGAGGTAGTCCTCACTGGCCGGCGCCGTGCTCCCCTCTGGCGTGCCAGCGAGCACGGACCGGTCGGGCAGCACGGCCAGTCGCGTCCCGCCCGTCGCCTTGACCGAGGTGGGGAGGAGCGGCTGCCAGTCGGCCGGGGCCTGCTGGAGCCCCTCCTCCCACGCGACCCGGGCCGCGGCCAGAGCGGGAGAATCCGCCTTAAGTGCCGCCTCAACCGTCTTCAATTCCACCTCGATCTTCGTTCGCTGGGCGGCCTGCTCCGGACTCGGCAGTTCGAGCTCCGGCTCGACCACCCAGCCTTCACTCCCCGGCATGACCAGCATCGAGTAGTCATGCCCCTCAAAGAAGGCGAGCATTCTGTAGTAGTCCCGCTGGGAGATCGGATCGTACTTGTGGTTATGGCACTGCGCACAGCCGACGGTCGCGCCGAGCCAGACCGTCGCCGTCGTGTTGGTCCGGTCGACGAGCGTCTCCCAGCGCGCCTCCTCGTCATCCACGCCCCCCTCCTGGTTGAGCATGGTGTTGCGATGGAATCCGGTAGCGATCAGCTGGTCGTTCGTGGGATTGGGGAGCATGTCGCCAGCGAGCTGCTCGATCGTGAAGCGGTCGAAGGGCAGGTCCCGATTGAAGGCCTCGACGACCCAGTCCCGGTACTTCCACATCACCCGCGGGCGGTCCTTCTCATACCCGTGCGAGTCGGCGTAACGCGCAAGGTCGAGCCACGGACGGCCCAGCGCTCTCCGAAATGCGGGCTCGCCAGCAGGCGATCGACCGCCCATTCATAGGCGTCCGGCGCACGATCCGCCAGGAAGGCGTCGGCCTCCTCCGGGGTCGGCGGCAACCCGGTCAGGTCGAGCGAGACGCGACGCAGGAGCGTCAGGCGCTCGGCCTCCGGCGACGGGGCCATCCCCTCCGCCTCCAGTCGCGCCAGCACAAACGCGTCGATCGGATTGCGAACCAGGCCAGCCTGCCTCACCGTCGGGACCTTGGGACGACGCGGCGCGAGATAGGCCCAGTGGGTCTCCATCGTCGCCCCCTCGTCGATCCAGCGACGGACCCGTTCGACCTGGGCCTCGGTCAACCGGTGGCCGGTCGATGGCGGGGGCATCACCTGATCCGGATCCAGCGACGTGATCCGGGCGATCAGGCGACTGGCCGCGGCATCCCCCGGCACGATCACGCCGCGCTTCGCCAGCGCGCCTTCCCGGGTGTCGAGCCGCAGTCGAGCCTTCCGGGTCCCTTCGTCGGGGCCGTGACATTGAAAGCACTTGTCGGAGAGAAGGGGGCGGATCTCACGGTTGTAGTCGATGCGCGGCGCTGTACCGGTCCGGGTCAGTCCCCCCGCCGCCACCC
>JBEIJP010000149.1:0-6802 GCA_040380245.1 Acidobacteriota bacterium
CGGATCGAGGATGTTTGGCTACTATGATCGAGCCTTTCTGGAAAGGCAGATCTTCGACAACCTGTTCGAAATTGTGGGGCTATAGCTCAGCTGGGAGAGCGCTTGAATGGCATTCAAGAGGTCGGCGGTTCGATCCCGCCTAGCTCCACTCCTCCTTCGACAATCCATTTTTTGGTGCGAGCCCGCCTTGGGTCTTGCCGGAGCCTTCCCCCTGGGGAGCCGCGTTTGGCCGAGGGGGGGCTTGGGGATCCATCTGTCGCATCGTCTTCCTTGAATCCGGTAAATCGTGAGTCAGACAATGGAGCGGACGGGAGTCTCCCCCCTCCCCCTGATCGGCGCGTCCAGCGCGTCCGGCGCGTTCTTGGTTGAGCGACCGCGGCCTTCCTCGCTGACAGACGAGTGAATGATGGTCGGTCAAGCCCTTCGTCGCCGGGGTCGTCTCGTATCTTGTGGTATCCTGACAAACTCTGTAGCAAGATGAAGAAGGTCCGTTCGCTCCCGCTCGATTGTGGGAGAGGGCAGAATGCGTGGGAACTTTTCGCCGTGCGACCCGTTCCACTCTCTGAGGGAGATGAGGTGTGCGTCGCTGGCGGGTCAAGCGAGGGGGGCAGATGGCCAAAGAGATCAGCAGGTCAGTGGGGGGAGAGGTTGGGCAGCAAGCGCCGGAGATCGATCTTCCCAAGGTGGAGGCCATGGTCGTGGGATCCGCCGGGTCCGAGCCGGCTGCCGGGGAGGGCCATTGGCGACTTCGCGATCACCGGGGACACACGGTCGTGCTCCACTTCTATCCCCGGGACGAGACCCCGGTCTGTACCCAGCAACTCTGCGCCGTGCGGGACCAGTGGTCCGAGTATCAGGCGACAGGCGCGGTGGTGGTCGGCATCAACACCGACTCGCTCGAAGCGCACCGTTCGTTCCGGACGCGCTACCAGTTTCCCTTTCCGCTGCTGAGCGACGCCCAGGGAGAGGTGGTCCGCGCTTACGGCATGACCAACCTGCTTGGGGTCCGTCGGGGAGTGATCGTCATCGATTCGGAGGGCGTGGTCCGTTATCGCAAGGTCGTCTTTCCACTCTTTCGTCCATCCGACGAGGAGGTTCTCGCCGTCATTCGGTCTCTTGTCTAAAATCCCATGTCCACTTCTGACTCAAGCGCTCCTGGCATAGAACTCCGTCCGACGCCGGCTCCTGCCGCGCAGCGGTTGCAGGAGCTCGTCCACGAGTTGAGCGTCGATTTCATTTCGATTCTCGATCTGGACCTGCTGATCGATCGGGTGGCGGAGCGGCTTCGGGAGGTGATCGACTATACCTTCTTCAATCTCTTTCTGGTCGATGAAAAACAGGGAGGCCTGGTCTGGAAGAAATCGATTGGGTACCAGCCTGCCGAGGTGGCCGAGTATGCGGTCCTCCCAGTCGACCGGAGCCTCGCTTCGGCGGCCTGGCGCGAAAAACAGATCATCAATGTCGGAGATGTGACGCAGGATGAGCGCTATCTCCCGATTGGGACGATGGGGGAGAGGCCGCCCCGGTCCGAGATCGCGGTACCACTCCTGCTGGTCTCCGAGCAGAAGGTAGTCGGAGTTCTGACGATCGAGAGCACCGAGGAGCACTACTTTCAGCGTGACCACGAGTGGGTCCTGCAGCTGGTCGGCAGCCACCTCGCCATCGCCCTCGAGCACGCCCGTGTCTACGAGGAGCTCCGACAGCGAACGCGAGAGATGCAGACGTTGATCGAGATCGGCCACGAGATCACCTCGATTCTCGATCTCGATCGGCTGCTCAACCACATTGCTCCGCTGCTCGATCGCGTCATCAGCTACGAGTTTCTGCTGGTCGGTTTGATCGACCCTCTCCGCGAGGAGTTTGTCTGGCACGTCGAGCTCGGGTATGGGGCTCAGCAACAGGAGCGTGAAACCCGGACGCCGATCAACCGTGGAATCGTCGGACGGGCGGTGCGGGAAAGACGCACCCAGATCGCCAACGATGTTCGCAAGGACCCCGATTACTATGTCACGGAGAACTGGCGTGGGCAGGGGCAACGCGCGGAGATCGCGGTCCCGCTCATCTTCGAGGGGGACATCATTGGCGTCATCGCCCTCGAGAGCGGCACGCGCAACGCCTTTCAGGAAGACCACGCCCGTCTGTTGGAGAGTGTCGCCAACAACCTCAGCATCGCCATCGCCAATGCCCGCCTCTACCAGGAGCGGCTCGACCGCGAACGGCAGTTTGAGCGCGAGGTGCTGATGGCGAGGGATGTCCAGCGGTCGATGATTCCCGAGGCGGCGCCCCACCTGAAGGGATTCGAGTTTGCGGCACGGCTCGAGCCGGCGCTCAATCTGAGCGGGGACTTCTACGACTACCTGAGCCTCTCCGAGAAGCGCCTCGGCGTGATGATCGGCGATGTCGCTGGCAAGGGGATTCGGGCAGCGATGGGGATGGCGGCGGCACGGAGCATTATGCGCAGCGTCGGCCGGCGCGGACACGGGCAAGTGCCGAGCCGGGTCTTGCGGGACGCCAATCTCCGCATCCACCGCGACCTGGGGAGCCAGCTGCTGCTGACGCTGGTCTATGCCCTGGTCGATGCCGAGACCCGCACCATTCAGTATTGCAACGCCGGCCACAATCCGCCTCTCCTGGTCAGCGCCAATGGGCGATGGCGGGCGCTCAAGACGGGGGGGCTGCTCATGGGGGTCTTCGACAAGCAGCTGTACAAGAGCGAAACTCTCCATCTGGAGCGCGGAGATGTGATCCTCTTCTACACCGATGGGTTACCGGAGGCCCATACGCCGCCGCCGGAACGTCAGGAGATTGGGGAGCAGCGGGTCATCGACTTTCTGGTGCGCCATCGGCATCTGCGGGCACAGCCCCTGCTCGACGCGCTGACCAACTGGATTCAGGAGTTTACCCGGGGAGCGCACCAACACGACGACCTGACCCTGCTGGTCATGCGGGTGTTGTGAGGAACCAATCGGGCACGTCGGTCGTGATCCAGTCGGCGGCGGAGAGGGCGTGGGCGGGGTAGCTGGTGGTGACCGCGAGGCAGCGCAGCCCGGCGGCGCGTGCGGCGGCGACCCCGGCGACCGAATCCTCGATCGCCAGGCATTCCGACGGGGTCAGGGGACCGAGCCGCTCCCGCAGGCCAGCTATGCCACGCAGGTAGCCCTCGGGATGGGGCTTCGACTCGTCGACGTCCTCGGCGGCAACGATCAGCTGGAAGCAGTCGCCCAGCCCCGCCCGTTCCACGCTCAGTTCAATCTCCTCGCGAAGCGCTCCGGAGACGATGGCCAGCGGGACTCGCTGGGAGAGCGCGGTCACCAGCGACGCCATTCCGGGAAAGAGGAATGCGCCGGCCGGCGCGGCGAGCAGCACTTCGCGATAAGAGGCCGCCTTCTGCTCGACGAGCTGATCGATCCGCTCTGGATTCTCGGCCTCTTCCAGGCGGCCGTGTTCACGCAGCGCCCGCTCAAAGCATCGCCGGTCGTTCAGACCGAGGTATTGGCGAGGGTACTCTTCCGGGAGGAAGCTCATCCCTTCGGCGAGGAGGACTCGCCCGAACAGTTCCTGATGGAGTGGTTCGTCATCGATGAGAACCCCATTGAAGTCGAAGATGATTGCCCGGAACGATCGGAGTTCCATTCCATTCTCCCCCAGGGTGGTGGCTCCGCTCCCGCGGTGGGGAGCCAGCAGCGAGGTCTGGTTGCCAATTCCATCGGGTTGAGGTTAAATCGAACCGCCTGGGAAGTAAATCGCGTGGGCGGTCCAATCCGTCTTCTGATCGAGCGGGAAAGCAAAGTCGTCGGGACGTTGTGGTGTCGCGACGACAGGACGGAAAGCATGCAATTGGCACGAGTTGTCGGAACGGTGGTTTCGACGATCAAGAACGTGGGGCTGGAGGCGCGCAAGCTTCTGCTGATCCAGTCGGTCGATGAGCGGTTGTGCCCGGCCGGTCGGCCCCTGGTCGCGGTCGACTCCGTCGGCGCCGGGGTGGGCGAGCTCATCTTCTGGTGCCGCGGCAAAGAGGCCAGCTTTCCGTTCGAGGGGAGTGAAGTGCCGACCGATGCGACCATTGTCGGAATTGTCGATTCCCCTGCCCACGTCAAAGCTTTGAGGTATGGGCAGAGCGGCGGGAAGCCAGAGGGAGAGTCGGCGTGATCCTCGGCCGCGTCCTTGGCAACATCGTGGCGACTCAGAAGAACCGGCGGTACGACGGGGCGCGCATTCTGCTGGTGCAGCCGGTGGAACCGGATGGGACTACCCCGCGTGGCGCCTCGTTGCTCGCCCTCGATTCGGTCGACGCGGGGGAGGGAGACCTTGTCCTCCTGATTCAGGATGGATGGTCCGCTTCAACGGCGGCGACCGGGACCCCGGGAGCCGCGATCGACAGCGCGATCATCGGGGTCGTCGATACGATTGAATGGGAGAAGGCCGAATGAAGGAATGGACACCTGAAGGGATCCGGGAGCTGGTTCGCCAGGCCGTTCTCGAGGCGTTGGCGGAGTCGCCCTCCCCGTCCTTGCCGCCCGGCCCGGATCTCCCTCGAGAGGTCCCGCTCGACCCGACCCCTTCCCGTACTGCGCCGCCGGCCTACTATGCTCCGTGGAGTGGAGTCGCCTACCTGGCCCACCCCAGCCAGCAACTGCTCCCCGTGGTCGCTGCCGCCCCAACCGAGCCGCTCTGGGCGGCCCCCTCGGCATCCTCTTCGGTGGGGGGCTGTTTTTTGGAGAAGGGGCAGCCGTGCGACGATTGCGGTCGGTGCCGCTCCCTCGGGTTTTGAGCGCTCCTCCCTCGATCTATTCCCCTGAAGCGTCTCCCAGGACGATGCGCGGCACGATCCTTCCCGTGGCCGCATCGAACTCCGCGACCGAGACGAGTCGATTTTCGGAGTCGCAGACCGCCAATCGCTGCCCGTCCTGCGGGGGAACAGGCCAGGGGCCAGAGAGGATGATCGACTGTCCGTGCCGGATCGCCGACGTCTCGTGGGCCGTGACGGGCACGATCGGGAAGTCGAGAACCTCCACCGGAGGGAGCACGATCTCGCCAACCCGGCCCTCGCGGGCCAGATCCGCGATCTCGTCGAGCGAGTGAGCGGCCTCGATCCGGCAGGGGCCGACACGGGTCCGGCGCAGTGCCGTCAAGTGAGCGCCAACTCCAAGTCGAGCTCCGATCTCTTCCGCCAAGGTGCGGATGTAGGTGCCCGCGGTGCAGACTACGCGGAACTCGACCCGCAAGGTCGGTGGTCCATCGGCTTCCCCCTCGTCGAGCGTCATCCCCCCGAGCTCGAGTTCCCGAATCTCGACTTCAACGGCTTGCCTCTCGACCACCTTGCCCTCCCGCGCCAATTCATAAAGCTTGCGCCCGCCCAGTTTCCGAGCGGAGTACATCGGCGGCGTCTGCCAGATTCTGCCACGGAGCCCCGGGAGGACCGACTCGATCTCCGCCCGGGTGATCGTCGTGCTCGCTGTCGGAGTCGTCACCGGCTTTCCCGTCCAATCACCGGTCTCGGTCTGCCACCCCAGTCGCAACGTCGCCAGATACTCTTTCTCGTGCCCCGTCAGAAACTGGACCAGCCGGGTCGAGCGATTCAGGCAGACGACGAGCAGCCCCGTGGCAAACGGGTCGAGCGTTCCGGTGTGTCCAATCCGCCTCATCCGCAGCACGGAGCGAAGTTTGGCGACCACATCGTGCGAGGTCCACTCGACAGGCTTGTCGACCAGGAGAATTCCTTCCAGCGCTGCTTGCTGGGATGTCTTCGGCATAGGGAACGGATCCTTCTTTGAGCATAACGGGGGGGCAAGGTCAGAGCTCCTGCAGCCGGTCGACGCTGTGAACTCGAATCCCCTGCCGCCAGTTGGTGTTGAGGCCGACGCGATAGCCTTCGATCTCGGGATGGAGGCAGCGCGCCAGGGTCGCCAACCCGCGGTGGAAACGCAAACGCGGAGCGACCAGATAGAGGATGGGCGGGCGATCGACGAGGCACGCGCTGCGAAAAAGCCCGCGTGCGGTCAGCTCTCCCCGTCGTCGCGCCTGCTCCACCCGGAGCCAGTAGTCGAGCCCTTGCAGCGGCAGCTGCAGGTCTTCCCCCGCTTTGATCTCGATCACCACCATTCGACCACGGTCAGGCCCCTCGCGCCGGACTGTCAGGAGGTCGATCACCGACCGTTCGTCGACCCGCCACGTGGGAATTTGAGAGTAGACGAAGCCTGGGTCGAGCGCCGGATCCAGGTCCTCGATCCGACGTCGGAGCATCGATTCCAGCCAGGCCTCTTCCCGCAAGCGGTAGAAGGGGTGGCGTCGATCCCGCGTCTCTCCGCGGCGGATTTCGAGGAGAGTCGCGACCAGCCGCTGGAGGGAGCCAAACGCCCGTTCCGACAAGGCCTGCATCGGCTGCCCTTTGCGGGTCGGATCGCCAACCACCCCGAACGTCGCGCCTTCGGGCGCCCGACGCGGGACTCTGGCGAATTCGAGCCCCTCGATCAGGTAGCTCGTCCAGTCCGGCCCGGGGCGATAACGCCCTTCGATCCTGTCCGGCGCCAGCGCCAGAATACGGTGATGCCAACTGTGCTCCGCCCACCCCGCGGGGGGCAGCACGAAGTTCGGCCAGGTCAGGTCGCGTGGATGTCGATGGAAGAGCTCCACTTGCGTCACTGGCTCGACTGGTATCAAGCGGTCCCCCGTCTCGGCGAGCTCGAAACAACGGAACCGACATCCGCGGTGGACCCCGCTCAGCATCGGAATCCGCTCCCAGAGCGTCGTCGACCGCTCCGCCGGCACGATGAACCAGATCTCCCGGACGGGCTTTCCGCCC
>JBEIJP010000150.1:0-6783 GCA_040380245.1 Acidobacteriota bacterium
CGTCCCCACCCCGTCCCGTTTCGTGCACTTCCACGCCCAGCTCGGCTCGACGTTCGGGAGGGACCAGAACGTTGCCCCACGCCGCCGCTCGACCCAGCGTGATGACGTGGGGGTGTTCCAGCAGGAGGAGCGTATCCGGAATCTCCTCCCGTTTGCGACGCTCGACGAGCCGCCGTTGGAGTTCATGCGCCTCGCCATACGGGAGACGCCCAAGCTCGTGCACGTGGCAGATTCTCATAGCCACCCCGAACCCTCTCCCTCCTCCCCACGGAGAGAAGAACGACCGGTCTCTCCCGATCAGACCAGGGTCGAGAAGTCTGTCGTCTCGATCGTCTGGCGGATGTGGGCGAGAAACTGATCCCCGACCGCGCCATCGATGATCCGGTGATCGAACGAGAGGCTCAGCATACTGATGTGACGAATGGCGATCGCGTCGCCCTCGGGTGTCTCGACCACCCAGGGGCGCTTGTGAATCCCGCCGACTCCCAGAATTGCCAGCTGCGGCTGGTTGATGATCGGCGACGCGGTGAACCCGCCATAGAGGCCGAAGTTGGTGATGGTGAAGGTTCCCCCGGCGACCTCGTCCGGCTTGAGCTGCTTGGCGCGCGCCCGGTTGGCCAGGTCTTGGGAAGACCGCGCCAGCCCGACGAGGCTGAGCGTATCGGCCTGCTTGATCACCGGCACGATCAACCCCCAATCGAGCGCGACCGCCATGCCGACGTTGATGTCCTGCTTGTAGATGACATTCTCCAGGTCGGCCGAGGCGTTGACGATCGGAAAGGCCTTGAGCGCGTCGACCACCGCCTTGATGATGAATGGCATAAAGGTCAGCTTCGAGCCGTTGCGCTCTTCGAAGCTCTTCTTGACCTTCTCCCGCAACCGGGCCACATTGGTGAAATCGACCTCGAAGAAGGTGGTCACGTGAGCCGAGGTTCGGCGACTGGCCAGCATATTCTCCGCGATACGCCGCCGCATGACCGACATCGGTTCGACGCTGACGCGCTCTCCGGACGAATAGACAGGGACCGCTGGAGCTGGCGGAGCGGAGGGCGGTGCCGGGGGAACGGCCACGGGCGGCGGTGCGACGACCGGAGCTGGCGCCGTGACCGGGGCCGCGCTCGGGGCGGCAGTCCGGTGCTCGATGTACTGGAGGATATCGTCCTTGGTGACCCGTCCGCCGAGACCGGTTCCCGTCACCGCACCCAGATCGACCCCGTGCTCCCGGGCGATGTTGCGCACCAGAGGAGAGGATCGAACCTCCCTTGCCTCCACGGCTTCACCTTGGGAAGGGGCGGCTGGAGGGGGTGGGGGCGGCGTGACTGCCACGGCTGGCGGAGCGGCGGGGGCCACTGGAGCGGGCGGAGCGGCAGGAGGAGCCTCGACAGCGGCCGGGGGCGGGGCCGGCGCGGTGGCTTCCCCCGCCTCGGACAGACGGGCAATCACGGAATTGACGTGAACCGTCTCGCCCTCCTTGGCCAGAATCTCGACGAGGGTTCCAGAGGCGGGAGAAGGAATCTCCGCGTCCACCTTGTCAGTCGAGATCTCCAGCAACGGCTCATCACGCTGCACCGTCTCTCCCACCTTCTTCAACCACTTGACGATCGTTCCCTCGGCGATCGACTCCCCCATCTGGGGCATCAATACATCAATAGCCATGAATCACTCCTTAAATTGGCGTCTCTTCCTCGCGACTGCGGCGGGACTCCGGTTCCCGTTCGCGTCAGGCCCTCCCGGGCAGGTCACATACTGGTCGACATTCCGTGAACCGCTTCCGCGGCCTCCATCACCGCCTCGGAGAGGGTCGGATGGGCGTGCATAATATGCCCGAGCTCCTCGGTGGTCGCTTCCAGCCCGAGTGCGACACAGGCCTCCGCCAACAGATCGGTGGCATGAGGTCCCATGATGTGCACCCCAAGCACTTCGTCGTAACGCGCGTCGCTGACCACCTTGACGAACCCTTCCGTCTCTCCAAGGATGATCGCTTTGCCGAGCGCCGAGAAGGGGAATTTGCCGACCTTGACCTCATAGCCCTTCTCGCGGGCCTTGGCCTCGGTCAAGCCGACACTGCCGATCTCCGGCTCGCAGTAGGTACAGTTGGGAACCAGCTGGTAGTTGATCGGGCGGGGATTGCGACCAGCGATGTGCTCGGCGGCGACACAGCCCTCCTTCGAGGCAACGTGCGCCAGCCACGGGGTGGGGATGACGTCGCCAATGGCGTAGACATTCGGCTCCGCCGTCCGCATGAACTCGTCGACCTGAATATAGCCCCGATCGGTGACGATCCGCGTATTCTCCAGACCAAGTCCATCGGTGACCGGTCGCCGACCAACGGCGATGAGCAACGTCTCGGCGCGAAGGGTCCCGGGTTGGCCATCGCTGCCGGTGTAGCGGATCTCCACGTCGTCCGGGTGCACCGTCACCGATTCAAAACGCGTGCTGGTCATTACCTGGATCTTGCGACGCCGAAAGGACTTCTGCAGTTCAGCCGAGGTCTCTTCGTCCTCGATCGGAACGAGACGCGGAAGCAGTTCCAGGATCGTCACGTCAGATCCAAAACGCTTGAAGACCGAGGCAAACTCGACCCCGACCGCTCCGGCGCCCAGCACAACCATCGACTTCGGAACGTGGTCGAAATCGAGCAGCTGGTCGCTGGTCACGACCCGGGGAGATTGAACCTCGACCCCGGGCAGGAGGCGTGGAGCCGAACCCGTCGCCAGGATGACGTGGCGAGTCGGGACCTCACGGACAGCCCCATCCGCTCCGGTCACGGTCACCCGCCCGTTCCCCTCCAGACGACCGTGCCCTTTGAAGACCGTGATGCGATTCTTCTTCATCAGGAACTCGACGCCCTTGGAGAGGCGGCCAACCACCCGGTTCTTGCGCGCCATCACCTTATCGAAGTGGAGTTTGAAGCCCTCGATGCTGACCCCAAACTCGTCCGGATCCGAGACCAGGTCATAGACATGCGCGGAGTGGAGCAACTCTTTCGTGGGAATGCACCCCCGGAGGAGGCAGGTCCCCCCCAGATCCTGATCACGCTCGATGATTGCGGTCTTCAGCCCGACCTGGGCCGCACGAATCGCGGCGACATAGCCACCCGGCCCGGCGCCAATCACCGTCACGTCATACGGTCCAGTCTGTTCAGCTTGCTCAGCCATTTCGATCCAGTCTCCCTTTTCCATCTCCTGGCCAGCTCCTGGCCAGATCTCGACTCTCCTGAAGCTGGAATGCCGGCAGAGGGCGCGGCCACTCCACTAAACTTCCGTGGTCTCTGTTCGTTGGAGGAGGATCCCGATCAGTCTGGCCAGATGGATGACGCCCCCCTCCTGCCTCATCAAAGCTGGAATCATAATCAGTGAGCCCCCTTTTTGCAAAGCGATCACCCTGCGGCTTTGCGTGGCACAGGGCTGGCGGCAGGTCAGCAGGTGACCTGAATCAGAGCGCGCGGGAGCGGAGGGACTGGCGGGCCGCTTCGACCTGGCGAGCCGCCTCCTCGACCGTTGCTGCAAGAGCGGTGAGATGGCCCATCTTGCGGCCGGGACGAGGGTCAGGCTTCCCGTAGAGATGGAGTTTGACGGTAGGAAAGGCGCAGGCGGCCGGCCAGTTTGGCTCCCCTCCCTCCCAGAGATCGCCGAGAAGGTTGGCCATCGCCGCTGGACGGACAAGATCGGTCGCACCGAGCGGAAGGCCGCAGACGGCCCGCAGCTGCTGCTCGAACTGGCTTGTCAGGGAGGCGTCGAACGTCAAATGGCCTGAATTGTGAGGACGCGGGGCCAGCTCATTGATCAGGAGGCGGCCGTTCCGGGTCAGAAAGAACTCAACACAGAGCACGCCAACGACATCGAGCGCCTCCAGGACCGCCTGCGTGATCTCGACCGCTTCGCGAACAGTCGTCGGGTCGACGCGGGCCGGTGCGAGCGAAAGATCGAGAATGTGACGCTGGTGGAGATTCTCGATGACGCCCCAGTGCGCCACCTGCCCGTCGAGCCCCCGGGCGGCAACCACCGAGAGCTCGCAGGCGAAGTCGACCAGGGCCTCGAGCACCATCTCCTGCCGCCCGGCGGCCTGCCAGGCCGCCTCCGCCTCGCCGGGATGGCTGATGCGTGACTGGCCCTTCCCGTCATACCCGAAGCCTGCCGTCTTGAGAATCGAGGGACACCCGAACTCGGCCAGGCCGGCCTGCAGATCCTCCAGCGAATTGACTGGCCGGAAGGGGGTGACCGGGAATCCTTGCCCGGAGAGAAAGCGCTTCTCGCGCAGGCGATTCTGGGTGCAATGAAGGATCGCGCCACTGGGACGAACCGGGGCATACTCCGCGGCGGCTTCGGCGGTCGCCGAGAGGACGTTCTCAAATTCAAAAGTCACGACATCGACCGCCGCGGCAAAACTCCGCACCGCGTAGAGGTCGTCGTAGGGAGCGCGAATCTCCACGTCGGCGACCTGCCCCGTTGGTGTATCGGTCTCTGGAGAGAAGGTGTGAACGCGATAGCCCATCCGGCGTGCCGCGATCGCGAACATCCGGCCCAACTGGCCGCTGCCGAGAACACCGATCGTCGAACCAGGAAGGATGGGGGAAGTAGTATGAATCACGATCTTGTCGCCACCGTCTTTCTTGTTTGCCCGCAGGTCTGTTAATCCGGCGAAGAATCAATCAATGGAGGTCACCGAGCCCCTCCTGGAGGACGGTGTCGGTCTGGGCCGCCCGGAACGCCCGAAGTTTCTCTCGGAGGGCTGGACGGCTGGTCGCCAGAATCGAGAGAGCGAGAAGGGCGGCGTTGATCGCCCCGGCCCGCCCGATCGCCAACGTCCCCACCGGGATTCCCCCTGGCATCTGGACGATCGAAAGGAGCGAATCCATCCCTCTCAAGGCCTGGCTCTCGACGGGAACCCCGAGCACGGGCAGGATCGTCTGCGCCGCCACCATCCCAGGGAGATGAGCCGCCCCACCCGCCCCGGCAATGATCACTTCGAGCCCTCTCTCCTCGGCCTGCGCGGCATACTCTGCCATCCATCCCGGAGTCCGGTGCGCGGAGACGACTCGGCATTCGTGGGCGATCTCAAATCGCGTCAACATCTCGTCGGCATGGCGCATGGTCTCCCAGTCCGATCGACTGCCCATGATGACTCCGACCAACGGTCTTGTCGACTTTTCCACACCTGCCTCCTGAGTTCGGCCTGAATCTGGCTTGAATCTGGCTCGGCTTTCCAGCCAAACCTCTCCGACCTTGATATCTGGCCCCGATCGCCCTGTCGTTCCTCACTGGGACTCGTTCGGGCAGTGTCCCTTCGCCCGGTACATCGGCAATCTGATAAAAGACCTGCAAAGGGCCAGCAAGAGGCCGGCGAGAAGTATGATGGGCGATCCCTCTGCGGAGATCAAGCGACGATCGATTCGGCCGGAAAAGCCTATCCGCTTCCCCCGCAGGACTGCCCACCGCTGGTCACCAGCGGCATGACCAACTCGACCGAGGTCGTCAGGGTGAGAATATGGAGCAGCCTGCCTCCTGCCATTCCCTGTCGACCATCAGTGGAAGAGCCCACCAACAATGCCCCGACCAAGGCTCCTCCATCACGCTGGGCGATCCGCAGCCACCCGCTCCGCGAGGGAGGGATCAAGGTCGACAATCGCGGGGTCGTTCTGGGAAAGCTGTCGTTGAGAAGGGATCGAAGCTGCCGACGTCCAATCGACAGACCGAACCGGGCAGGTTGCTCCAGATCGTCATACAGCCAGCCATAGAGGGCACCGATCGTGCTCCCCCCGCTGGCCAGGTTTCCACCGATGCGATCGACCACCAGCAGCGTCTGCTGCCCATCTGCCGGCGAGGGGAGGTGCGAGGCGGCAAGCATCGTTGGCAACGGTTGGTAATGAAGACCATCGAAGGGCAAGGTCACCGTCGACGCGGTGAGAGAACAGACGGCCGGCTCCCGGTCCAGTGCCGCAATCGTCAGGGCGGCAAGATTCGCCCGATGACCCGATTCCAAATTGATCAGTGCCTCTCCGATCAGCGAATTGAACCGGATGGGGCATCCGCTGATTGGATCGATCGCGATGACAAGCAGAAATCCACTGATATCGGGGTCCAGATCGGAGGCCAGCAGGCTGACTGTCTGGTTGGGGGTCAAGCAGGCCTGGTAATCCGCCATCGAGGCGGACCCGCCATCCATCCAGAAGAGGTGGAGACGGACAGGGTCTCGCGGATGCGTGTTGGTGATGCTCAACCGGGTGTTCTCCAGCACCGGACGCGCGGATCGCGAGCTGTAGAGCGGGAAGAGCAGGATTGATCCAGGATGTTGGGCGCTGACCGCCCGACGGGCGACCTCCTCGTTGACTTGGCAATTTTCGGTTGGAGAGATGCGATGGCGTGGCCTGGGGGAGCCTACCATCCAATCCTCTCCATTCTGATCCCGGTCGATACACCCGACTTGTCGGCGCAGCAGCGCCGCGGTGGTCTGCGGCGCCGACGCCGGACGTTCTCCCTCAAAGCAGTTCGCCGCCGATCCGTAGCCGACAAAATCGACCCGTCCGCCACCAACCGGGCAGGTTCCCGTCAGCGGCAAGGATTGATTGGAGAGTGCGATCTTCCCTCCCGTCGAGCTGAGGTTGGTCGAGCCGGTCGCGTCGGGGAGCGGGGGCGCGATTCCGTCACCGCCAGACGACGCCAGCCGGATCAGGTAGAACTGGCCCGGCTCGACCCGCCCCGCGAGTGGCGTCGCGACCCAGGTCCCGCTCGTGGCCGAGGCATACTGCAGGGACCAGCCTGTCAGATCGAGCGGGCTCTCCCC
>JBEIJP010000151.1:0-6778 GCA_040380245.1 Acidobacteriota bacterium
GAAACCAAAGGAGCACGGGTAGAAGTCCAGTCCTCCCCCCTGGCTAACTCCCCGCCAGGATTGAAAAAAAGGGATCGATTCCACGAGAACGGAGTGATACGATACGGGATGTCCGGGCCCTCCGGACATTTCGCGAGAAGCGCAGCGCCTCAAGCCTTGAGGGAGTAAAACCCAAATGGAAGCGATTAGACAAATTTACGAAAGCGTTCCGGACTCGATCCAAATCCCGCCGGAGTTGAGACGGCGAAGGGTGGAAGTCATCATTCTCCCGCTCGATGAGGAAGGACCAACGCCAATGCGGCCTGATTCAGTAGGGCCAGATGAAGGTATCGCTCAATTCTTCGGGAGCATTCCGGACATGCCGGAACGCGAGGTTTTGAGGGACTATGAGCCGAGGAAAGAACTGCCTTGACCTATCTGCTTGACACAAATATCTGCATCGAATTCCTTCGGGGGCGCAACCCTTCCCTGATGAACCGATTGACGTCAGTCCCTCAAGCTGACAAGTTCCTCTGTCCAGTAGTTCAAGCGGAACTCTTTTTTGGCGCCTACAAAAGTGCCCACCCGCAGTCCACTCTCGAGAAAGTAAGGTCGTTCATCTCACGCTTTCCAGTTTTACCTTTCGATGAAGCTTCTGCTGAGAAATACGGTCTGATTCGGGCAGAGCTCTCGAAACAGGGAAGGCTTATTGGCCCTTCGGATCTACAGATTGCCGCGATCGCGTTGTCTCACGGAGCTACGCTTGTGACGCACAACACTGGGGAATTCAGTCGAGTTGCCGGGCTTTCACTTGAAGATTGGGAAATATGAGAAGACCCTGTGTGCCAGTAGACTCTATGCCGATATCCATTGAGCGACTGAGAGCCAATAGCTTCCCGCAGCCCCTTCTTTTAATCCTGCACGAGAACGCCGCTGGGAAGATTTCGATGGATAGACCCGTTCCTGGCCCTCCTGCTCTCTCCCACTTACTCAGCAAAGTTGAAAAAAAGTAACTATCCACTGCATAGACGAACTTCAAGGCATCCTATGGTCCTTTGATGACACCCCCGTCTGATCCAGGTTCATCCTTTGTTGGCCAGCCCCCAGCCCCAATCTTGATCTTTGTGGCGCGTTCTCCCCTTCTGTTCTGACGTGGGTCGCTGGTTGCCCTGGCCCATTTCCTGATCTTCCTCTCCACGGGTGATTACGAAAAAAAGGGATCGATTCCACGAGAACGGAGTGATACGATACGGGATGTCCGGGCCCTCCGGACATTTCGCGAGAAGCGCAACGCCTCACCTGCCGTTGTGTGATGCGTGAACCGACGCCAGGAGGCGTCAAGGCAAAAGACAGCAGCATCTCCCATGACAATCTGCCCTCTCCACCCGACTGGCGGCCCCGCATCCCCCGGCGCGCTTGTCAGCTGGTCGAGTTGTGGAGTGGCAAGGGAGGGGAAGGAACGACCCAATGCGGAGCGAAGGTGGGGGTAAGATCAAGACCCGGGTAGCGCGATGGGGAGCGGGGCTCTCGATCGTCTGGAGCGCCCTGGCGATTTGCGGAATGGCCAGTGGTCTAACTGGAGGCGCGGCCTGGCAGGGAGGGGGATCGACGGTGACAACGGTCTCGGCGGCGAGTTATGAGCCGGGGCCGGTCGCGCCCGGATCGATCGTCTCGACCTTTGGGACGGGGCTGGCGGCGCAGGCGCTCGCGGCGACGGACCTTGACCCGGCGTCGCCGGGGATCCAGCTGCCGACCCAGCTCGGTGGGACGACCGTCGAGGTGGCGGGCCAGCTGGCCCAACTGCTCTTCGTCTCTCCCACCCAGATCAACCTCGTCCTTCCGAGCCCGCTCGCCACGGGGAGCGCCCCGATCGTCGTCCGCTCCGGGACTGGTCAAACCTCGAATGGGACCGTCCAAATCGCGCCCGTCGCTCCGGCGATCTTTGCCGCCAACGCGACCGGGAATGGACCGGCGGCGGCGGGGATCGTCCGGGTCACCGCGCTTGGGCAGATCACCTTCGAGTCGGCGGTCGAGTACAGCGCCTCGCTGGCCCGTTTTCAGGCCCGCCCCCTCAATCTGGGGCCCGCCGGGGAGCGCCTCATCCTGGTCCTCTATTTGACGGGGATTCGCGGTGCCGGAACGTCGAGCCCACTGCGGGTGCTCATCGGCGGGACGGAGGTCGTCCCGCTCTTCGCCGGTCCGCAGCCAGAGTTTGTCGGGCTGGACCAGATCAATGTCGAGATTCCGCGAAGCCTGCTCGGACGCGGCGTGGTCAGTGTCGCCGTGACGGGCGGCGGGACCCTCCCCTCCAACCTGGTCGAGGTGCAGATCGCCGGATCGACGGGTGCCTCGCCGCCGACGATCACCAGTCTGGGAAGCGCTGCGGCGCTGGCGGGCAACCCGTGGCGGATCGATGGGAGTGGATTCTCTCCAGTTCCAACAGAGAATGAAGTCCGCATCTCGAATCTGCTGGCCGATGTGGTGACGGCGGCGACGACGCAGTTGCAGGTGGTCGTCCCCTACGGCGCCGCCTCCGGCTCCGTCGCGGTCCGAACTCCCCTCGGGGAGGGGCTCAGCTCGAGCTTGCTGCCGATTCGGACCTCGATCAGCGGGATCGTCGAGGATACGCTGCGGCAGCCGATGCGCGGCGTGCCGATTCGCCTCGCCGATGGCAGCATCACCGCCACCACCAACGAAGAGGGGACGTTCGTCCTCGCCGATGTCCCCCCGGGGGTCCAGACGGTCGAGGTCGATGGAGAGTCGCTGACGGCCAGTCCACCCTACCCCTCGGTGACGCTCAAAGTCTCGGCGCTCGCCAATCGCGACAATCAGTTCCCCAAGTCCATCTCGATCCAACAGGCGACGGGCGCCAGCGCCACCATTGGCGGGAGCAGCGGCGGGATCTCTCCGCCGGCTGGTGGAGACTCCGAGCAGTTCTCACTGGCGCAGCAGGTCGATCCCCCTCCGGTGCGGATCGAGACGGGTGGCTTTCTCTTCGAAGTTCCCGCGACCAGCCGGGTCCGCTTTCCCAAAGGCGCGACGTCGGGCCAGGTCTTCCTGACCCCGATCGAGGGGGCCCGCGCTCCCGTCAACCTGCCGACGGGCTTCTTCAGTTCGAGCATCGTCCAGATCACGCCCTTCGGGGTGACGATCGATCCCGGGGCGCGCCTGGTCTTTCCCAATACCGCCCGGATTCCCGCGGGCACTCAAGCCTTCCTCTTCCGTTATGATCCAGAGAGCGGTCGCTTTATGCGCGATGTGACGCGCGCCTCCGTCTCGGCCGACGGCCAGTCGATCGAGACCGCCCCCGGATCGATCCGCGTCACCAGCCTCTACTTCGTCGCCACTGAGCAGCCGACGACGACCGTCGCCGGGCGCGTCCTCGAGAAGGGCGGCCTCACGCCGGTCCGCAATGCCGTTGTCAGCCTGCGCGGCCAGGAAGGGCGGACCGATGGCAACGGGAGCTACCTCCTGCGCGCGGTCCCGGCACAGGAGAAGGAGGAGATCGCGGTCGAGGTTCAGGCGCAGCGTGCCAATGGGCGCACCGACCGCGTCACGTCCGCTACCGCGCCGGCCGTCATCGGAGGCGTGACGCGCCTGCCCGACGTCATCCTCCCGGACCGGACAGAGAATCGTCCTCCCGCCATTCTGGGGGCTACTCAGGGGCAGATCTTCGCCGGTCGCGAGACCCTCTTCCGCTACTCGATCAACGATCCGGACAAGGATGAGATCGAATCGGTGAAGATCGAAGGACCCGCCTTCGCGACGATCGCGCCCTCGCAGACCGGCGCCTCCTCGACCTACATCCTGCGACTCGTCCCGACGGCCCAGGACGTTGGGAGCTACACCATCGGCGTGACCGCGACCGATCGACGCGGCGCCAGACAGACGCTGCAGCTGAAGCTGGAGGTCCGTGCGGCCCAGGTCCCTCGTCAACCGCCCACTGCCCCCGACTTCACCGTGACGACGCCCGAGGATACCGCCGTCGACATCTCCCTCATTCCCAAGGACGCCCCTCCCGCCGATCCCTCCTCGCCGCGGACGTACCAGATCGTCAACGGTCCCTCTCGCGGCAAACTGGAGGGCGCCAATGGCCTCTATCGTTACATTCCTAACGCGAACTACTTTGGGACGGACCGTTGGAGCTATCGGGTTGAGGAGAAGGGTCTGCAGAGTGCGCCGGGCACGGTCAACGTGACGATCACCCCGGTCAATGATCCACCTGCACTGGTGCTTCCCGCCAATCAGACGATCACGGCCGGGCGCCTCGCTCGCTTGCAGATCTCGGCGACAGATCCAGACTCCGATCAGACCCTGACCCTGGCGGCCATTCTTCCCCTGCCGGAAGGAGCGACGTTTCAACGCACGAGAACCGACGCCGGAAATCTGGTCTGGACGCCGACGGCCAACCAGTTGGGGACCTTTACGATTCGCTTCAGCGTGACCGACAGTCACGATCCGCCCGCCCGGGTCGAGGGAAGTTTCCGCCTGACCGTGGTCCGTTGAGCGGGATGAGGCAGGATCAGTCGCTGGTAGGGGTGGTCGGGGGCGTTTCTGGCGAGGGGGCCGCGTTGGCGAGCGCGGTGAGGGCGTTGCGGCGCAGTCCGGCCCACTTCGTCCGCTTGATCGCGCTCTTCCGGAAGCGGGTCGAGAACTCTTCCTGGGTGAGGCTGGCCAGTTCCCGCAGCGCGGGCGCGACCACCCCCGGCCGTGGCGTGAAGCGGGCCTCCCGCGTCTCGCGCGAGAAGCGGGACCACGGGCAGACGTCCTGGCAGATGTCGCAGCCGAAGACCCAGTTCTCCAGCCGCTCGGCGATCAGCTCCGGCAGCGACTCGTCGCGCAGCTCGATCGTGCCGTAGGAGAGGCACCGGGTCGCGTCGAGCTGGTATGGCGCAATGATCGCGCCCGTCGGGCAGGCCTCGAGACAGGCCGTGTAGGTCCCGCAATGGTCCGGTTCGATCAGCGGATCGGTCGCGACCTCCAGCGAGAGCACCAGCTCCCCGAGGAAGACCCACGAACCGAACCGGCGCGTGATCAGGTTGGTATGCTTCCCGATCCAGCCGAGCCCCGCGCGGACGGCCCATGCCTTGTCCATCATCGGCGCCGAGTCGACGCAGATCTTTCCCTCGACCGCCGGCTCCCGTTGCCGAATCCAATCGAGCAACGCCTGCAACTTCTCCCGCAGCACCTCGTGATAGTCGTCTCCCCAGGCGTAGCGCGAGATCTTCCCGATCGCCGGATCGTCGACGTGCGGCTCTGGGCGGTAGTAGTTGAGGGCGACGCAGACGACCGAGCGCGCCGAGGGCAGCAACGCTCGCGGATCGCTCCGCCGCGCCGGGTCCTCTGCGAGATAGCCCATGGCCCCGTGGAAGTTCCGCGCCAGCCACTCGCGCAGCCGCTCTCCCTCGGGCGTCAGCGCCTCGGCACGGACAATCCCGACCAGATCGAAGCCGAGCCGGAGCGCCTCCGCCCGGATCTCCTCGCCTGTCAGCGCGGCGCCGGCCATCGTCTTCTCTCCCGATCTGTCCGATTCGTCCGATCTGTGGCCGGCCTGGGTCCCCTCGGTCCCGGCCGTGGCGGCGGCGTTTCGCGATAGTGTACCCGGTCCAGGAAGAGGCCGGACGGGGGCGCGGTTACCCGCGCCGGATCGAGCTGGACCCCCTTCGCCGCCCCAGGTCTGGTCAGCAGCGTCATCAGATCCTCGACCGACGCCGTGCCCCGGCCGATCTCGACGAGGGCCCCGGTCAATCGCCGCACCATCTTCCAGAGAAAGTGCGAGGCGGTCACCTCGAAGAGGAGCAGGTACTCCTCCCGGCGCAACGTCGCCGCGGTGATCTCGACGATCGTCGATTGGTCGGGCCGCCGCGGATCGGCCTCGCTGAAATGGCGGAAGTCGTGGCGTCCGACAAGGCGGCTCGCCGCCTCCTCCATCCGGTCGACTGCCAGGCGATCCCGCACCCACCAGACGAGCCGTTTCTCGAAGGCCGTCCGCCGCGTCGAAATTCGGTAGCGGTAGCTCCGCGCCACCGCGTCGTGGCGCGCGTGAAAACTCTGCTCCGCCTCCTCCACCAGCAGCAGGTTGATGTCCGACGGCAGCTGATCGTTGAGCCCCTGCAGGACCTCCCACGGCCGCAGCCGCTCGATCCGCTGCCGCAACGCCGCCGGGCTGCTGCCCCACCGCGGAAACCGTAGATGGGCGATCTGCCCGATCGCGTGGACACCCGCGTCGGTTCGACCGGCCCCCATCATCTCGACCGGTCGCTCGAAGAAGGTCTCCGCCGCGCGGATCACTTCGCCTCCGACCGTCCGACTGTTGAGCTGCGGCTGCCAGCCACTGTAGCGGGTCCCCTCGTATTCGAGGGTCAGTTTGTACGTTCGCATGCTGGATGTACTACTTTCGGGTTAGATATCGATGCCGTCGATTTGAGGGCCGGGTTTCGGTTGGGGTTTGACCATCGGAGCGGTCTGTCGCCGGCGCTCCTCGGCTTGCGCCGGGTCGAAATAGCGCTGCCACTCGGCGGGAGCGTCGATCGTCTCCCCGCCGTGGCGCGTGTGCCGTTCGCGGACTTCGCAGAGAACCGGCGTGTTGACCGCCACCCCGGAGACGATCACCTGCCCGCGCGTCAGCGCCGGCAGCTCGTCGAGGAGCCGGCGCCCCGCTCCCTCGACCGAAGAAGCGATCGTCTGCTGGTCGATCGGGTTGACGATCCGCATGATGAACTGCGTCATACACTGCGAGAGCACCTCCTGGTCGAGCTTCCCTGGCCGCTGGGTGATCAGCCCGATCCCAACGCCAAAC
>JBEIJP010000152.1:0-6764 GCA_040380245.1 Acidobacteriota bacterium
CCCCCGCTCCGACGCCGACTCCACGACCATCCCCAACACCCACGCCGACACCTACGCCGACACCCACACCCACCCCGAGGCCCACACCAGGCCCCTCGCCCACGCCCACCCCGGCACCACCTCCGGGAAACTCGCTGACACTGCTGCAGGCCCTCGCCAACCCTGGATTCGAGACGGGCGACCTTTCGGGATGGCGGATTCTGACATACTATGTCGGCGATGGCGGAGCGTTCCCGTACACGGGCGGACCGGGGGTCACGGAAGGAAGCTATGCCGCCCAGTTTCGGGCGAGTGGCCGGATTCTGGTCGACTCCTGCGCTCAGGATCTGCGTCTGCCAGTGGGCAACTATCGCGTAGTCTGTGATGTCTTTCCCAGTCTGGGAACGACCGTCTCGTTGCTGGTCGATTTCAATGATGGGTCGACACCCGTGCGAAGCTTGAGTGTCTTGTCAGCGATTCCCAGCACCTTGTCGCTCGATTTTTCAGTGCAGGATCCGAATCGCCCCCTGACGCTAATGGCGCGCGGAGATCAGCGACGGTATATCCGCAGCAGCTTTATCGTCGACAACTTCCGGCTCTACCGGCGATAAGGAGAGACCGGAGAGGAGCAATGGTGGATCGAGAAAGGACGGAGTCTCGGTGAAGATGATCTACGGCGTCTCCCCGGTGATCGAGGCGATCCGATCCGGGCGACGCCCCATCGATCGTATCCTTCTGGCGGCGGGCGCCCAGCCGGGCAGGCTGCGGGAGCTGGTCGAATTGGCTCAACAGCGCCGTATTCCGTGTCTGCAGCGGGATCGGCGTGAACTGGATGAACGGGCCGGGCGCGCCAACCACCAGGGCGTCATCGCTCTGCTGCGGGCGGAAAGAGGAGGAACGGATGCGGGCTATGTCAGCGAGGACGCGATTCTCGACGCCCTCGGGCCAACGCCCTTGCTCGTCCTGCTCGACGGGATCGAAGACCCCCAGAACCTGGGGGCGATCCTGCGAACCTGCGAGGGAGCGGGAGTTGAGGGGGTCTTCCTGCCGGCGTATCGCGCGGCCGGTCTGACCGAGACGGTCGCCAAGACCTCGGCCGG
The DNA here is from genome assembly GCA_040380245.1 of Acidobacteriota bacterium. Classification (GTDB taxonomy): domain Bacteria; phylum Acidobacteriota; class Blastocatellia; order RBC074; family RBC074; genus CAIOZW01. The sequence continues at coordinate 1,080 of JBEIJP010000152.1, forward strand.
AGCGATCGAGCATCTGCGCATCGCCCAGGTGCCCAATCTCGTCCCGCTGATCGCCACCCTCCAGGAGAGAGGCTTCTGGGTTGTCGCGGTCGAGGGCGGGAGCCCAACATCTTACACTCAATTCGATCTGCGTGGCTCGATCGCCATTGTCCTCGGCAGCGAGGGGAAAGGCGTACGTCGCCTCGTCCGCGAACGGTGCGACGCGGTCATCTCGATCCCGATGCACGGCGCGCTGAACTCACTCAATGTCAGCGTCGCCGCCGGCATCGTCCTTTTTGAAGCACTGCGCCAGCGGGCTGCTCCATCGGCATGATTCCCCAATCGGAACTACCCGTGCGAAGCATCGAAAGACTGGCCCAGCAGGCCTCGATCGCTCGTCTTTGGTCTTCCTACAGCCAGACCGGAGTGGTTCGGCAGAAGCCACCGGCCCCCCCTCTTCCCAGATCCGCCGAGAGAAATACCCGTCTACCAAAATGGCAGTATGTGCGACCTGATGAGGACGGAAGGTCGTCTCAAATGATCGACCGTAGTCGAGCCCGGGAGGCCGCACATCCGCCTGGCGGGTGAGCATCAGCCGATCGTCCGACTCGGCAGGAGAGGGGATCAGGGCGGCCTTGCGAGGTCGCCGAGGTTCAACCTGCGTCGATCTGCACGGTCCCCCCCTTCAACAGGCTCCTGACGCGGCGGATCATTGAGAGATTGTCGATAAATGTCGCAATCTATTGCACCCCAATGGATCTTCCGCTTATTCTTGAAACCCGATCATCGACCACCGGTCACGGCCGGACTCGAAAATGGACTGGCAATGGCAACGAGCGCGGAGGCTCCAAGCCATCCGGCTTTCTGATCGGATCCATCAAAGCATCAACCAAGCAGGATCGTACAACGGGCGCTTCCGTCAGGTGGCCATCGGAGAGTCTATCTCCAGGTCAGACGGGGTCTCGTCCATTCCCAGGTTTTTGCCAGGTTTTTGCACGATGGGTAGCGCGGTAGTCTGCCCTCAAGGCAGAGCAAGAGTATCGAAGAGACCAACATCTGGAGGCAAAGTCATGAATAGATCAGCAGGTGGATTCTGGCGAACCGTCCGATTGTGCATCGGGCTGCTCCTGGCGTGCTGGAGTGTGGCATCGGCCCAGGTCGCCCCGACCGCGGCGATTTCGGGGGCGATCGTCGATCAGACCGGAGCGGTGATCTCGGGTGCGGCGATCAATGTGCGAAGCAGTGTGACCGGAGCCGACTTCAAGGTGACCTCATCGGAGAATGGGACGTACACGGTGCCGGCGTTGAACGCCGGAGTCTACGTGGTGACGGTCGAGGCATCAGGCTTCAAGAAGGCGGTCGTCGACAACGTGGTGCTCAGCACCGGGGTGCCAGCGACGGTCAACGTGACGATGGAGGTGGGAGCGGCTACGGACTCAGTCGTCATCCAGGGAGGAGCGGAGGTGCTGCAGACGCAGTCAGCGGCGATCTCGACGACGATCACTGGACGCCAGATCACCGAGATCCCCTTCACCTCGCGCGACGCGCTCGACCTCGTCCTGCTGCTTCCCGGGACCAACACGCCGGGGCGACCACGAACCTCGACGATCAATGGTCTCCCCAAGGGGTCGCTCAACATCACGATCGACGGCATCAACGTACAGGACAACATCCTGAAATCGTCCGACGGATTCTTCACCTATGTGCGTCCGCGCATCGACGCGGTCGACGAGGTGACGGTCTCGACGTCCAATCCGGGAGCGGAGAGTGCCGGTGAGGGAGCGGTGCAGATCAAATTTGTCACCCGCTCCGGGACCAACGACCTGCACGGCAGTGTTTACGAATACCACCGGAATCCGGCGCTCAACGCCAACTACTGGTTCAACAACCGAGATCTGCGCCCCGATCCGCGAACCGGCACTGCGCCGCGCGATCGGGTGCTGGTCAACCAGTACGGGTTTCGCCTCGGTGGGCCGATCTGGATTCCAAAGATCTTCAATGGGCGGGACAAAGCCTTCTTCTTCGTCAACTACGAGGAGTTCCGGATTCCAGAGGCGGCGTCGCGGCAACGGACGATCCTGACGGAGCCGGCGCGTCAGGGAGTGTTCCGCTACAACACGTCGGGCGGCGTCCGAAGCGTTAACCTCTACCAGCTGGCCTCGGCCAACAGCCACACGGCGACGCCGGATCCGGTGATCGGCAAGCTGTTGCAGGATATTCGGAGCACCACCTCCCAGGGCGGGTTGACGGCGCTGACCGACCCCAATCTGGAACTCTTCAGCTTTCAGAACCGGGGCGGCCAGTCGCGCTTCTTTCCGACGGTCCGCTTCGACTTCAACCTGACCAGCAAGCACAAGCTCGAGAACGTCTGGAACTACCAGAAGTTTGACGGTGTGGTCGACTTTCTCAACGGGACGGATCCGGCCTTCCCCAACTTCCCGAACCAGGGATTCCAGGGGTCGAACCGGTTCTCGAACTCGACGGCGCTGCGGTCGACGCTGACCAACACCATCGTCAACGAGGCTCGTATTGGGCTGACCGGTGGAACGGTCCTCTTCTTCCCGAACGTCAACCGCGGTCAGTTTACCGGGAGCCTCGCCAACCAGGGCGGTTTCAACATCGGAATCGGCGCGGCCGGGATCACCTCGGCGACCGTCTCGACTACCCCGAGCCGCCGCAACGCGCCGGTCTGGCAGTTCACGGACAATCTCAGCTGGACGCGCGGCTCGCACACCTTCAACTTTGGGGGGAGCTTCACGCAGATCAACTTCTGGAGTTGGAGTCAGGCCCAGGTCCCAGGGATCACGCTCGGGCTCGACGCCAATGACCCGGCGATCGGGATGTTCACCGCCGCCAACTTCCCGGGAGCCGCCGCGGCGGACATTACCCGGGCCCAGGCCCTCTACGCCGTCCTGACCGGTCGCGTCACCGCGATCAGCGCCTCGGCGGTCCTCAACGAGAAGTCGAAGCAGTACACCTACCTCGGCGAGAATGTCCAGAGGGGACGCCAGCGCGAGTTTGGCTTTTTCGGTTCGGACACGTGGCGCGTCAACAGCAGCCTCACGCTCAACTACGGTGTGCGGTGGGAGGTGCAGCGGCCATTCACGCCGCTCAATGACCTCTACGCGCAGACGCCGTGGGATCAGCTCTTCGGGGTCTCCGGGGTTGGCAATCTCTTCAAGCCGGGCACCCTCACCGGCACGCCGACCAGCTTCACCTCGCTCGGCGTTGGCCAGAGCACCTTCAACACCGACTTCAACAACTTTGCCCCGAGCTTCGGCTTCGCCTGGTCACCGAATGTCAAGAACAGCTTTCTGCGCAAGCTGACCGGCGAGACGGGGAAGACCGTCTTCCGCGGGGGCTACTCGGTCGCCTACAACCGCGAGGGGCTGAACGTCTTCACCAGCATCTACGGCTCGAACCCGGGAATCACGATCGACGCGAGTCGGAACCTGACGCTCAACAACCTGGTCCCGACCCCGGTAGGCGCCAACCTGCCGCTCCTCTTCCGCGACCAGAGCCGGTTGGGTCCTCCGGCGTTCCAGAGTGCGCCAACCTTCCCGAACCAGTTCCTGGTGACCAACTCGGCCAACGCACTCAACCCGAACCTGCGGCTCGGCTATGTCCAGTCCTGGAGCTTCGGCGTCCAGCGGGAGATCAACCGCGACACGGTGATCGAGGCGCGATACGTCGGCAATCGGGCGGTCAAGCAGTGGCAGCAGTACAACCTCAATGAGGTCAACCTGATCGAGAACGGATTCCTCAACGAATTCAAGCTCGCCCAGGCCAACCTTTTCGCCAATATCGCCGCTGGTCGCGGCAACCATTTCCGCTATGCCGGTCCCAATACCGGCACCGCTCCACTGCCGATCATGCTGGCCTTCATGACCGGGCAGGCGGCATCGGCGGCCGGGACGGCGACCAACTACGCGAACAGCCTCTTCGCCAACGCGACCTTCGTCAACGCGCTGGCGGCCAACGCCCCTGCCCCGGGCACCTTCACCAGCAACTTCATTTCGACCGCGGCGTTCCGCAACAATGGAGTCGCGGCGGGACTCCCGGCCAACTTCTTCATCGCCAACCCAGGCAAGCTCGGCGGCGCCTGGACGATCGAGAACAATGGGCGCCAGTCGTACGACTCGCTCCAGATCGAGCTGCGACGGCGCCTCTCAAAGGGGCTGCTCGTGCAGGGGAACTACGTCTTCGCGCGAGCCTTCACCAACGCCTTCGCGAGCAGCTCCGTCGTCGCCGGCCAGCCCTCGACGCTCCGGAACATGCGATTGAGCAAGACGGTCTCGCCGTTCAATATCGACCACACCTTCAAGGTCAACTGGATCTATGAACTGCCGATTGGAAAGGGCCAGTGGCTGGGAGGGAATGCCGGCGGAGTGGCAGACCGGGTCATCGGTGGCTGGGCCTTCCACGGGGCGGCTCGCTTGCAGAGCGGAACGCCCTTCAACTTCGGCAATGTGCAGCTGGTCGGGATGACCCGCAACGAGCTGCAGAAGAAGGTCAAGATGCGGTTCAACGATGGGGCCCGAATTGCCTACTTCCTGCCGCAGGACGTTATCGACAACACCATTCGGGCCTTCAACGTCAGCGCGACCAGCGCCAGCGGCTGGAGCGCCCTCGGTGCACCGACAGGGCAGTACATCGCGCCAGCGAGCAATGCCAGCTGCATTGAGGGCTTTACCGGGCAGTGCGGCACGACCAACCTCGTGCTCTACGGGCCCCGGTTTGACCGCTATGACCTGAGCATCGTCAAGAAGACGAAGATCACCGAGACGGTCAACTTCGAATTCCGGGCGGAGTTCCTCAACGCCTTCAACCACATCAACTTCATCGTTGGCAATCCGGCCAACGACGTCAACGTCGTTGGCGGCTTTGGGACCCAGACCTTCGGGCAGGTAACCCAGGCCTATCGCGATCTCTCGACCACGAACGACCCTGGTGGCCGAATGATCCAGTTTGTGGCGCGGATCAACTTCTGATCCTCCCGCCATCCGTCAATCGGTCGCGGCGCTGTCGGGACCGATGAACCGTGCGTGCGACGACGGGCAGGGATTCCATTTGGCGCCCCTGCCCGTCGCGCCGTCTTCAGATGCCTGTCAGCCTCTGGGATTGAACCAGTGAGGGATGCAGGCAGGGACACGGACCATCAGTCGACAACGGGCGATCGACGCTCTGCTCGACCATCACGTGACACATCGAATGGAGGAGAACCATGCTGGATCACTTCAAGACTTTCATTATGCGCGGCAACATCATCGACCTCTCGGTCGGCGTCGTCATCGGTGGGGCTTTTGGCAAGATCGTCACCTCGGTGGTGAATGACATCATGATGCCGCTCCTGGGACGGTTGTTGGGGCAGGTCAACTTTGACAATCTCTTCGTGACGCTTTCAGGGCCAGCGATGGCGACCCTCGAAGAGGCGAAGAAGGCTGGCGCCGTCACCCTCAACTACGGGTTGTTGATCAATAACATCATCAACTTTCTGATCATTGCCGGCTCGGTCTATCTTGTCCTCAGAGCCCTCATGAAGGTGAAGCTGCACGAGGAGGCCGTTCCGCCACCGACCCCGTCCGAAGCGCTGCTGACCGAGATACGGGACCTGCTCAAGGCCGAAGAGCGGGGCCGTTAGCCCCCATCGACCCGTCGATGGCTTGACGCGAGCAGGTCGTTTCGATGACCTCATGTCCGATCCTC
>JBEIJP010000153.1:0-6763 GCA_040380245.1 Acidobacteriota bacterium
AGCTGCGTGTGCCGCGGCAGGTGAAGCTCGGCCGCCTGCTGCTCCCCCAGGATCGGGTGGCGCCACATGTCGAGCATCTCCTCCCAGGTGAGTGGGCCACTTCGCAGGAGGTAGGCCCGCTTCCACTTGCGTACCCCGAGATCGTGGCCCAGGGCGGCGAAGAGGAGCGCCGTCAAATCCGGCCCGTGCATCTCGAACTCACGGGCCAGCACATTCGTCAGCTGCGCAATCGCGGTCGCGTGCGGTTGGTCGTATCCTTCGATCCGGTCTGTCTCGGTGGCGAGTTGGATGAGCCGGTCAGCCATCGAACGCTCCCCCGGTGGGAAGGGCAGGGGAGGCTCAGGGGTAAACATGGGTTGATCTCTCCTCTTCTGCGGAACGTTTTGCGGACTCTCCGGGCAGTCAACCTTTTCTTGTATTCGTTCCCGGTTGAAAATGCAAGCAGTGGCTGGTTGGGCGGGAAGCGGCTCGCTCGCGTGGGGAAGCGCGGGTGACGAGGGGAGATGAATGGGTTCCAGACCAGGGTGGGTCGATGGTCCGGACCCGCGCCTGACACGCAATTGACTATTTGCTGGCGTCGGTCCATTCTTCCGAAACGCGGTATACCGAAGGAAGAAAGTGTGCGGCCGCCTGAAAATTCGCAGAGAAATGGGCAGAGAGATGAGTGGATCGATGACCAATGGAGTCTTGGCGGGGCTTTCGTGGGCCCCTTTGGTAATGGTGGTGATGGGCAGTCTACTCTATCATCTCGCCCAGAAATCTGTCCCGGCGGGGACATCCCCGATGTTGGTGATTGGGCTGGCCTACCTGGTTGGACTGCTCCTCTGCGGCATTGGTCACGCCCTCTTCCGAGGTCGGGCTGGCGCGGTGGAGGCGATCCCGGCCGGCTGGGGTCTGCTTGGGCAGGCCTCTGTCTGGAAGGCGGCGGTGGGGATCGGGGTGGCCGCGTTTCTGATCGAGGTCGGCTATCTGCTGACCTACCGGGTAGGCTGGGATCTCGGACTGGCGTCGGTCATCAGCAATATGGCGATCGCGATCCTTCTCCTCCCGCTGGGACTCCTCTTCTTCGGGGAGCGGATCACGTTGCGGACGATTGCGGGGGTGGTCTGCTGCCTGATCGGCTTTTTGCTCTTGACGCGACGCTGACGGAAGAGGCTCCGCACGGTCCGTGCTCGTCGAGCAGGGGCGGAGGCAGGCGAGGGGGGAACGCGGGGCATGGCAAGTGTCGTCTGGGTGCTTTTGATACTCATCTGGGGGTCGACCTGGATCTTCATCAAATTGGGATTGCGCGACCTGCCGCCCATCACTTTCGCGGGACTCCGCTTTCTGATCGCGGCGCTGGTCCTCTGGGCGATCGCGCTCTCCCGTCGCGCCCGCCTGCCGCGCAGTGGCGCCGAGTGGCGAGTCCTCGCCTGGTCGGGACTGATTGCCATCGGCATCAACTATGGCCTGATCTTTTGGGGGGAGGTCCGGATCACATCGGGACTGGCGGCGCTCCTTCAGGCAACCATCCCGGTCTTCGGGCTGCTGATCGCGCACTGGTATCTTCCGACAGAGCAGATCACCTGGCGAAAACTCCTCGGCGTGGGGGTCGGACTGGTCGGAGTGGCCGGGATCTTCTACGACCAGCTCGCGATCGATGGCGTCGCCGGGCTGCAAGGCGGGCTGGCCCTGCTGCTCAGCTCGCTCTGTGTCGCGTATGGCAACGTGCTCGTCAAGGCTCGCCTGACCCAGCTGGACCCCTCCGTGCTGGCCGGCAGCCAGATGGTCTTTGGGTTTGTTCCGCTGGTCGCGGTGGGATGGTGGATGGAGGGAAGTCCCTTCCAGCTCCGCTGGACGCCACTGGCGATCGCCTCGCTGGCCTATCTCTCCCTGATCGGGTCGGCGCTGGCCTTTCTGCTCTACTACTGGCTGGTGATCCGTGTCGAGGTGACGCGAACCATGCTCATCTCCCTGATCATCCCCGTGGTGGCCATGCTCCTGGGCAACCTGACCATGGGGGAGCGGTTGACGTCGACGATTCTCCTGGGGGCGCTGGCGATTCTGGCCGGGATCTCCCTGATCGTCTTTCCCCATCGTCGGGGACCGGAAAGAAGCGAACGGAAATAGATCGAAGAGTGGGCGCCGCTGCTTCTGGAAAAGGCTGACGCAACGGGTCCGAACATAGAGAGAGGAGAGACTATGCAACGGATTGTCGCGGAACGCGCGGGGATCGGGAGTGGGAGCAGGCTGGCCGGGCTCCTTCTTCTGACGGGGTTGATCGTCGGAGCGGCGAGTTGGACGGCTTCGCGAGCGCAAGAGCGCCCGCTCCGTCGCCCTGGGCCAGTCCTGCCCGGCAGGACACCGCTCACCCGGATCGCGCTGGGCTCGTGCGCCAACCAGGACCAGCCGCAGCCGATCTGGAAGCAGATCGTCGCCACTGACCCGCAACTGTTCCTCTTCATCGGAGACAATATCTACGGCGATACCGAGGAGATGGCGGTCATGGAGGCCAAGTACCGCCAGTTGGCGGCGATACAGGGGTTCGCGCAGTTGCGGCGGCGCGTCCCGATCCTGGCGACGTGGGATGATCACGACTTTGGACGCAATGACGGGGGAGCGGACTACCCGCAGCGGGCGGCCTCGCAGCGGGTCTTTCAAGACTTCTGGGGGGTTCCCGCCGACTCGCCACTGCGTCGCCAGGAGGGGGTCTATCACTCCGCTGTTTACGGTCCTGTCGGAAAACGCGTGCAGGTGATCCTGCTCGACACGCGGTACCACCGCAGTCCACTCAAGCCCAGACCGGCGGGTCAGCCAGGGGTTGGGCGGTACCTTCCGGATGAGACTCCGGGCAAGACCATGCTCGGAGAAGCGCAGTGGCGCTGGCTGGAAGCGCAGCTGCGGGAACCGGCCGAGGTTCGCCTCCTCGCCTCGAGTATTCAAGTGGTCGCCGAGGACCACGGCTGGGAAAAATGGATGAATCTCCCCCGGGAGCGGGAGCGGCTCTTCACCCTCATTCGCGAGACGGGAGCCACGGGCGTGCTCTTTCTGAGTGGGGACCGCCACCTCGCAGAGCTCTCGATGATGGATGGAGGGGTTGGCTACCCCCTCTACGATCTGACGGCCAGTGGGATGAACAACGCGTCGAAGGTCTGGCGCCCCTATGAAGTCAATCGTCACCGGGTCGGGACGATGAACTGGGGAGACAATTTTGGCTTGATCGACATCGACTGGCGACCGTCCGACCCGATCCTCTCTCTCCAGATCCGCGACGAGGAAGGGCAGATCAACATTCAACGCCGGATCCGATTGAGCACCATCCGGCGACGCTGAGGGCAGCTGCCGAGGCAATTGGTTGCAGAGAAGCAGGCTGTCTGGAAGGGAGAGTGGAGTTCGATGCGCACGACGATTTATCGATCGATCCGGCTGGCGATCCAGCTGGCGATCCAGCTGGGGATTCTGTTCGCGGTCTGGGCCGTGACCGCCACGGGGCAAGTTCCGGAGTTTGCCCCCGGCGCCGTTTACGACCCGCGGATTCCGACGATCAAGCAGGTGCTTGGCCATGAAGCCGGGGAGCGCGTCACCTCGCCCGAGGGGATGCTACGCTACCTGACGGCGCTGCAGGAGGCGGCCCCCGACCGCACCCGCCTGGTTCGTTACGCGGAGAGCTGGGAGGGGCGTCCGCTCTTCGCGTTGCTGCTCGGCAACCCCGAACGTCTCCGGGATCTGGAGCGGGTCAGGCTGGGGCTGCAACGGTTGGCGGGCAATGGCGAGACGCCCCCCGCGGCGGACCCGGAGCCGCTCATCCGCGACCTTCCTGTCGTTGTGGCGCTGCTGCACGGCGTGCATGGGAACGAGATCTCTTCGGGGGAGGCCGCCATGGCGCTGGCCTACCACCTGCTGGCCGTTCGCCAGGATGAGACGGTCGACCTGATTCGGCGCGAGTCGATCGTTCTGATCGATCCGATGCAGAACCCGGATGGCCGTGCCCGGTTTGTCTTCCAGAATCTGCTGGGCCAATCCGCGGTGCCGGACCCGAACCCCCTGGCCGCGGAGCACGACGAGCCCTGGCCGGGAGGACGCAGCAACCACTACCTCTTCGATCTCAACCGCGACTGGTTCGCGCAGACACAGCCAGAGAGCGAGGGGCGCGTCCGCTTGCTGCTCGACTGGATGCCGCACGTCGTTGTCGATCTTCACGAGATGGGCGGGGAGTCGACCTACTATTTTCCGCCGGGCGCTCCTCCCCCCAATCCACATATGACGGCGAAACAGGCGGAGTGGCTCGAGCGGTTTGGGCGGGCGACGGCGGAGCGGTTTGACCGCCGGGGCTTTGCCTACTTCAACCGGGAAGTCTTCGACGCCTTCTATCCGGGATATGGCGTCTCCTGGCCGATGGCGCAGGGAGCGATCGGGATGACCTTCGAGAAGGGGTCGGCGCGCGGGTTGGTCTACCGTCGACGCGACGGCACCCTGTTGACCTACCTCGATGGCGCCATCGAACATTTCACCGCGGCCCTCTCGACCCTCTCCACGGCCGCGCGCCATCGCGAAGCGCTGCTTCGCGATTTTGCCCGCTTCCGCCGTACGGCAGGGGAAGGATCGGTGCGGGGCTACGCCATTCCTCCCGTCGCCGAGAACCGTGATCAGGGCCAGGTCCGACGCCTGGTTCGCACCTTGTTGCGCAATGGAATCCAGGTCGAGCGGTCGACTGAGCCCTGGCGTCTGGAGGGCCAGACCTTTCCGGCTGGGACCTTCTTTGTGCCGCTTCCCCAACCGGCGGGGATGCTCGTGCGCAATCTTCTCGATCCGCAAGTGCCGATGGCGGCCGACTTCCTCCGTCGCCAGGAGGAACGTCGGCGCAACCGGCAACCGGACCAGATCTATGACGTCACCGCCTGGAATCTGCCGCTGCTCTACGACGTCGCCGTCCACCCGGTGACAGGAGCGACGACGGGGCAGCTGGCGCCGGTGACCCTCGACCGACTTGCCCGCGAGCGCGGCGAGGGGCCTCCCGCCTTACCGGAGGCGATCGTTGGCTACGCGCTGCCGTGGAATCCGACGGCTGCCCGGGTCGCCATCGCCGCGCTGCGACAAGGCTTTCGCGCGCACTTCCTGGCGGAGTCGGTGGTGGTCGATGGCCAGCGCTTCCCGCACGGGATCCTCTTCTTCCGCACCGCGGAGAATCCTCCGGCGTTGCGGACCTCCCTCGCGGCGATCGCCTGGCAGGCGGAGGCCGAGCTGATTCCCCTGGCCAGCGGTTTTGTCAGCGAGGGAACCTCGCTCGGCAGCAACCTGACCCGATCGCTGCGGTTGCCCAAGGTCCTGCTCTTGTGGGACGCACCGGTCAGCAGCCTCTCGGCCGGCTGGGCCCGCTATGTGCTGGAGCGTCGCTATGGTCAACCGGCTACCGTTCTTCGGGTGGGATCTCTGGCGCGGGCAGACCTCCGCGAGTATGACGTGGTGATCATGCCGGGCGGGATCTACTCCCCCCTCGCCGGTTCGGAGACGTTACGTCGCTTGCGGGATTGGGTGCAGGCCGGGGGAACATTGATCACGCTGGCGGAGGCGACCCGCTGGGCTGCCCAGGAGTCGGTCGGGCTGTTGGCGTCCCGTTCGGAGCGACGGGTCGCAGCGGCCGTTGCATCTCCTTCAGTGCCCCCCGCCAACCCGGCCTCGCCATCGACGCCGGGCTATGAACAAGCGATTCGCCCTCTGCAGGAGCCCCCTGAATCGACTCCGGGCTCCCTTCTTCGGGTCGTCCTCGATCGGGAACACTGGCTGGCTTCCGGCACCGATGGCGAGATCCAGGCCCTGGTCGAGAGCAATCGCGTTTTCGCCCCCTTGCGACTCGACGAAGGGCGCAATGTCGGGATCTACGCTTCGCGGGATCGCCTTCTCGCCAGTGGCCTCCTCTGGGAGGACGCGGCTCGACAGCTGCCGCAGAAGCCCTTCCTGCTCCATCAGCCCACCGGGCAGGGGCAGATCGTCGCCTTTGTCGAAGATCCGAACTATCGGGCCTATGCCGAGGCTACCCAGTTTCTCTTTCTCAACGCCATCCTGCTCGGGCCATCCCGCTGAAACTCTTTTGTGGAGATGGTGGAAAATGCGAAACCCGCCCGAGAGCGATTGTCTTCCTTCTGGAGGAGGACAACCTCGGGGCGGGTCGATCCGCGGATATTTCCCGGGACGGGTTCAAGAGTAGAGGATCTACTCGACGGCTGCGGCCATCAACTCCTCGTTGGAGAACGGAAGAATCTCTGACGGGAGCAGTCCACTGGGGGGGGCTCCTTGCATCTTTCCCGGAGTGGTTCTTTGAACGGTGGCCGATCCCCGGCCGGGAGAGAAGAGAGGCGGAGTCGGACTGGCCGCCAGGCCAATGATGGCGACGGCGATCACTGTCAGGACTGGCAGGACGTGCCGCGCCTCGAGGATCAGCAGATTCCAGGAGTTGCCCTCTTCCATCCGGCGCTGTCTCTCCGCCTCGATGCGCTGCCTGACGCGCTGATAGAGAAAAGGCGAAGGCTCCTGGGGACGTTCCGCGTCACGATAGCCGGCGAAGAGCAGTTCCATCAGTCGGTCGATCGCCTGGCGTTGGTTCTGTCGATTTGTCCACATCGGGTGGCTCCTTGTCCCTGTGCCTCGCCCGCTTGTCAGCGGGCGGGCGCTGGTGCATAGTGGCTCGCGCCGGCGGCTGGCGTGGCGTTCGTGCTCACTTGTTCTTCCCAGGTCCGTCCGCTCGATCGGGGGCGACCTCTCCTCGCGGTCTGCTGGACTTCTTTCG
>JBEIJP010000154.1:0-6735 GCA_040380245.1 Acidobacteriota bacterium
GCCGATGCCAACACGGGAATTCGATCGGTGATCGAAAATGGAGGAGAGAGAATGAGGAAACCTGCACTGACAACCGGTACGTTCCTGCTTGGAGCGTCATTGATCATCGGAGTGGCTCTGTGGAGTGCCGGTGGTTCATCCACCGCTGCCACATTGATGGAAGAGATCGCCGCGACGGCGCTCTCTTCCAACGGAGGGAAGATGGGAAAGATTTATGAAATCCCGGTCCGCGAGATCAAGGGAGGCGAAACGACGCTCGAAAAGTACCGAGGCAAGGTGCTCCTGATCGTCAATGTCGCCAGTCGTTGCGGCTATACCCCACAGTATGCCGGTCTGCAGAAACTCTACGAGACCTATTCGAGCAAGGGGCTCGTCGTGCTCGGCTTCCCCGCCAACAACTTCGGCGGCCAGGAGCCGGGAACCGAGGCGGAGATCGTTGAGTTCTGCACCATGCGTTACCAGGTGACCTTCCCGATGTTTGCCAAGGTCTCGGCCAAGGGGAACGATATCCACCCCCTCTACCGCTATCTGACCGCCAAAGAGACCAACCCCGGGTTTGATGGACCGATCAGCTGGAACTTCAATAAATTTCTGATCGATCGGGCGGGGAAGACGGTTGCGCGTTTCGAGTCCTCTGACGCGCCCGGCAGTACCCAGGTTGTGCAGGCGATCGAGGCGGCGCTCCGCTAGGCCACTCACGATCCAAACCAGCGTAAGACTGCAAGCAGAGGAGGATCCACGTTCGTGCGTCTCAATAAACGAATCGTCCTGGTGGCCATCATCGCCGCCGTCGCCGGGTTTGTCGTCTCCTACAACGCCGTGCGTCGGCTCAAATCGACGGCCGAGTCGACATCGACCGCGACGCCTCCCCCGGTTCCCGCGTCGATCTACGAGATTGGCGTCCGCGACATCGATGGAGGAGAGTTCACGCTCGACCGCTATCGTGGGAAGACCCTGCTGATCGTCAATGTCGCCAGCAAATGCCGCTTCACCCCCCAGTACGAGGGGTTGCAGAAGCTCTACCAGACCTACTCCAACCGGGGGCTGGTCGTTCTCGGCTTTCCTGCCAACGACTTCGCCATGCGCGAACCGGGCACCGACGCGGAGATCAAGGAGTTCTGCACCACGCAGTACCAGGTGACCTTTCCCCTCTTCTCCAAGATCGAGGTAGCGGGGGAGGGCATCCACCCCCTCTACCGTTACCTGACCGACACCCGTCTCCACCCGGAGCACGGCCAGGAGGTCAGCTGGAACTTCAACAAGTACCTCGTCGACTCCACTGGGAAGCTGGTGGGCCATTTTGGATCGACCGACACGCCGGAGAGCCCCGCGCTGATCCAGGCGATCGAGGCCGCGCTCGACTAGGCCTCGACGATCGACCTCGTCGGTGTTGTCCGTGATGAACACGGCGAGTGGGCAGAGAAAATTTTTGGGAGTGGGCAACCTCTCCCGGAAGAAGAAGCGTCTATAGCGATGTCTGATGAGGCAAGGAAGACGGCCTGGCCCACAGGATCTTACGGCCGTTCGCCCTGGTGGCGACACGGTCTCCACATCGTCTCCCGGTCTCGCGGATACGCGCTTCGATCTCTCCCGCCACACGTTCTGGTGGTTGGTTGACAACCACGGGAACGTGCCAGCTGCGTGCGATCCTTGGATCAGCCCTTGATGGGGCACGCAGTCTCTCGCCACCATCGATCCCGCCTGCGGACTGGCCGACCAACTGTTCTGGTCGGCCAGTCAGCCCTCTCTCACCCCCGCAGGAATCAGGAAACCTTTGCAACGCCAGTCAGGGCTAGAGGGGAGTGTGCGACGACAGCTCTTCGATGGCCTTTCCCTTTCCAATGACGAGCAGGCAGTCCCCACTCTGCAACGAGAGTCCAGGCTGAATCCGCGTCAGGCGGACTTCGCCCCGGCGGATTCCGACAACAGTCGCGCCAAAGCGCTCACGAAAGTGAATCTCGGAGAGAGACTTTCCGGAGAGGGGGGATTCCGGGCTGATCTCGAGTTCCGCCCACTCGAAGCGGTCCGTATCTTCTTCCTCATGGGGGCCGGTATGGTGATTGAGGATGGAGTCGGCCTCCTTCAATCCCTCGACGGGTCCCATCAGGAGCAGTCGGTCCCCAGGAAACACGCGGAAGTCGGGAGCGGGCTCGTAGAGGATGCGCCCCCCCCGGCTGACCGCCAGGACAGAGATCCCCGCGGACGACAGGGGAAGCTCCCGAATCGTCAAGCCAACGCACGAGGCGTCCGACCGAACTCGCAACTCCAGAAAAGCCACTGGCCAATCGACAATCTCGGGGAGAAACTCAACGGCGTAGCGCAGGGCGTCCGCGGCCTGCTCAGTCGCGTCTTCGAATGGGCGCAGGACGACATGGGCCCCGGCTCTCCTGAACTCGGCCTCTTCCGCGCTGCTCGTCGCTGTCAAGGCCACCTTTCCGGGATAGCCGCCCTTCTGCAGATGGTCGAGGAAGGCCAGGTTGATCTCGCGGGAACGGACCGTACTGACGACCCACCGCGTCTTGCGCAGAGGCAACTGCTCGTGCATCTCCGGATCGGCCATAGCGCCATACAGCACGGGGACCCCCCGCTGGCGCCACCTCTCGAGGACTCCCGGGTCAAAGTCGATTCCAAGCAGGCGGTGGTGGCGTCGCAGCAGATGTTCCATCAAGCCGCTGCCGTAGTTCCCCAACCCCACGAGGATCACATCTACCGTCTCCGATGGGGAGATTTCGTCGTTCGACGACTCCCGGTAGGGATTGCGCCGCTCGAAGATCTTCAAGGCGGGCGAGCAGAGCTGATAGAGCGGGTAGGAATAGAGGATCAGGTAGGTCGAGAGGAAGATGGTCACCACTCCGACGAGGGTGATCAACCCCATCGTCTCATTGGAGAGGTGGCCAATGCTCACCCCGAGAGCCGCGACGATCAGGGAGAATTCGCTGATCTGCGCGACGGTCAGCCCGGCGAGAAACCCGGTCCTTCGCCGGTAGCCCATCGCTCCCATAATCATCAGGACGATCAGTGGATTGCCGATCAGGACGAAGAGGGAGAAGACGATCGAGTTGCCAATCTGCGAACCGACCATCGACCAGTCCAGCCTCGCCCCCAGGCTGATGAAGAAGAAGAGCAGCAGAAAATCACGAAGTGTCGTCAGACGGGCGCCGATCGAATCGCGGTACGACGTCGAGGCGAGAGAGACCCCTGCTAGAAAAGCGCCGACCTCCTTGCTGAAGCCGAGCTGCTCGCTCCCGGCGCCCAGCAGAATCGCCCAGGCGATGGCGAAGAGCGTCAGCAATTCCGGAGAGTGGGCCAGGCGCTGGGTGAGCGAGGGAAGCAGGTACCGCATCAAGAGGGCGACGACGCCAAGCATCCCGACGCCTTTAAGGGCGATCAGGAGGAAGGCGCGCCCGCCCGTCACCTCTCCACTAACGGAGGCTCCCCAGGTGGTCAAGCCCACCAGGGCGAGGATCGCGGCAATGTCCTGCACGATCAGGAACCCCAGGGCGATCTGCCCGTGGAGCGAGTCGATCTCCTTCTTATCGGAGAGCAATTTGACGATGATGATCGTGCTCGAGAAGGTCAGCGCCACCGCGACGTAGCCCGCTTCCAGCGGGGCCATCCCCAGCCCAATCGCGATCCCAAACCCGATGAGAGAGGTGAAGACAATCTGCCCCAGCCCTGTCGCCAATGCCACCGGACCAATCGTCCGGATCAGCTGAAGATCCAGTTTCAGTCCGACAATGAAGAGCAGAAGGGCGATCCCGATCTGCGCCAGCAACTCGATCTGGTCATACCCCCGGATGATCCCAAAACCCGATGGACCCGCCAGAATTCCCGTCGCCAGGAACATGATGATCAACGGTTGACGCAGCTTCTGTCCCAGGATTCCCGTCAGGGTCGCGATCCCCAGAATCGTGGCAATTTCGGTGAAGGTGTGGTGGTTCGTCAACTCTGTTCTGCTCCTCTCAAGGAAGGTCTGTCGAAGACGAGGTCTCTCAGGAAGGGGTCGGCATCTCTCTGTTTCAATTGACAAGAGCCATGATTCGGGAGCCACGCCGGAAGCGCAAGTCGCGAACTACAAACCGAGGTCTGCCATTGCCGCCCCGGGCGGCTGACGGACCTCCTGGCGATCTCCAACTGGCCTCCTTCGACCTGTCGACCGATACCGCTTGTCGGTGAGGAAAAGAACCAAGAGGAGCGCAATGGCGTGCCTGGCGGAGGGAGGATCGGGCCGCTCTTGGAGAGATTTCTTGATGAAGACTGTCGAAACCGGCTAAATTTCTTTCCAGCTTAGCCGCGAACGGGAAAGAATTTTGACCGGAAACAAGCCCACGCCATCCGTTTCGATGAGTTACAGGAAACTCCAGCTCTGGATACACAGAGAAAAAGACGAGGTGTCTCTCACCAGTTCGTTGGTGATCACGCGCTCGAATGAGATCCGCGCGCAGATGTGCGACGGGAACATCGCCTGGTCTCAGCACACCAAAAACGAAAAACCCCGCAGGTATTGTCCCACGGGGTCTTCACTCTACGGTGACGCCGCTGATAACAGCGGACTGAATATTGGCTCCTCAGGTAGGACTCGAACCTACAACCCTTCGGTTAACAGCCGAATGCTCTGCCATTGAGCTACTGAGGAAGAGAACAGTTGGGCAGTACCTACCCGGATCTCGAAAGTTTGGTGGACGTGAGGGGGATCGAACCCCTGACCTCCGCATTGCGAACGCGGCGCTCTCCCAGCTGAGCTACACGCCCAACGATCGAAACGAGATTCTACCGACGGTCCGATTTTCTGTCAAGCGTCTCCTCGGCTGGCGTCGGGGAAATTTCACGGCCGGGGTGAAGGACCAGTTCGTCCGGCAACACCAGTTGCTGCACGGCGAGCGGGGTCTGAACGCCCTGTTCGTCAAAGGCCAGCTTGATTCGGCGGCGCAGTTCGCGGGTGATATCGAACTGTTTGGCGGGGGCCGTCTTGACGAGCAGCCGGAGAGTAACGCTGGTGTAGGTGACCCGGTCCACCCCGAGCATCGTGGGATCCTCGACGATCGTCTGAGGCGACTCTTCCCGGTAGGCCAGAGCGGTGGCGAGGGCGATGGCCATGGCGCGGTCGACATCCTCCCGGTAGTCGATCTCGACATCAAGGACGACCCGCGACCAGTCTTTGGAGAGGTTGGAGACGGTCGCGATATTGCCGTTGGGGATGGTCGTCAGAGAACCATCCATGCCGCGGATCCGCGTGGCACGGAGGGTGATCTGCTCGACCGTGCCGGAGAACTCGGCGATGCGGACGATATCCCCGACGCTGAACTGGTCTTCCAGGAGGATCAGGAAGCCAGAGAAGAGATCCTTGATCAAGCTCTGCGCGCCAAAACCGACAGCGATTCCGACGACCCCGGCGCTGGCGAGGATGGGAGTGATGTTGACGTCGAGCTGTTGCAGCAGGGTCAAGATCCCAATGAAGAAGATCGTCGACTGCGCGACGCCACTGAAGATGGTGGAGAGGGTCTGGAGCCGTCGTTGCGTCGCCTCGGCGTCACGGGCGACCGCTCCCCGAGCCATGAGGGCGAAGACGGTCTGGACCAGGGCCGCCACGAAACGCATCAGAAAGATGGTGACAATCAAGGTCAGCAGCAGCCTCAGCCCGGGATGGAACAGCCACTCGATCGAGTCGTCGCTCAGGCGGTGCAATCTGGCGCCAACGGTCTCCATGTCGCGCCGCGTCTTTGGCATGAAGTCGAGCAGCAATCGGACGTAGAGAAACCAGATCAGCGTCCGCAGCCCATTGCCAAGCCAATCCAGGAGCAACGAGCGAATCGAGGGAGGGCCTGTCCCGGAAGCGCTGGCTGCCAAAGGGTCGTAGCGACGAGTCAACCATTGCTGCAGTCGACCAATCGACCAGTGGAGCAGGCTGCAGAAGATGCCGCCCAGCAGAACGACGACGAGCGCGTTGATGGTCTCGGTTCCCATAGCCGGCAGTGTAACAAGAGCAGCCAGGGGCGAAAAGCCCCCGCTGCTGGCCGCGTTCCAACTTCTCCCTTGCCGCCACACCAGGCCGGTTTGCCGTCGCCCGGCGACCAGGCTGTTTCGCCCACCTGCCCAGGGGGCTCAAGGGGTGATGGTGAATCCACCGACGAGGGTGGCGGAGCTGCCATCCCCGTTCTGAATGACCAGATCTCGCAGACCGCTCGCGGCATTGCCGAGAATGGAGATTCGCAGGTGGAGCAGCCCTTCGTGGACGTAGGAGACAGTAATCGAGACTCCGCCTCCAGACATCGAAGCGGTCACGCCCGGCTGGAATCCACGACCAGTGACGATCGCGGAGACGACTCGACCCCGTTTCCAACTGGACGGGGAGATGGTGCTGATCCCCACTGTCGACCCCACAGCGGGAGGAGAAACGGTCACGGAGAAGGACGCGGTCGCCGCGTTGCCACGGGAGTCGACGGCGGAGAAACGGACAGTGGTCGTCCCCACCGGGAAGAGAGAGCCCGATGGTGGAGCAGCCGTGACCGCGACCGTCCCATCCACCAGGTCGCTGGCTTTCGGAAGGGGGAAGCTGACCGTCGCTCCGGCGGCGGAGCTGGCCTGGACGACAAGACTGGCCGGGAGGTCAGTCAGCGCCGGCGGGGTGGTGTCGACCACCTGGACCGCGATGGGAGGGGAGGAGCTGCTCGCCCCACGACTGTCGGTCACGGTCAGCACGAGAGAGTGAGAACCGAGCCCGAGCGTCACCGACGC
>JBEIJP010000155.1:0-6725 GCA_040380245.1 Acidobacteriota bacterium
GGTCATAGGCGTTCTGGTTGACGCCGAGGACGACGGTGATGTCCTCGTTCTTGGCCGGGGCGCTGATGATCACCTTCTTGACCGAACCGCGCATGTGAAGGGCCGCCTTCTCGCGATCGGTGAAGCGCCCGGTCGACTCGACGACGATCTCGGCTCCAACCTGTTCCCAGGGAATCAGCGCCGGATCCTTTTCGGAGAAGACGTGGATCGTCCGGTTGCCGACGGAGATGGTCTTCTCGGTGGCAGTCACCTCCTCGGACAGGTTACCCAGAATCGAGTCGTACTTGAGCAGATGGGCGAGCGTCTTGGTATCGGTCAGATCGTTGACCGCGACGAAGTCGATCTCGGGGTCATTGAGGGCGGTGCGCAGAATGTTGCGACCAATCCGCCCGAATCCATTGATTCCTACTTTGATGGCCATACACCAGATCTCCTGTTGGTAAGAGATGAACCGTTCCGGTCTCTCGGATCATTCGGATCATACGGAATGACGACGTGTGGAAACCAGCGAGAGCGGGTGACCGCTTCGCAGCTTCCACGGAATACATAAGTTTGGAAAAGTAGCGCAGCCACTGGCCGAGTGTCAACCAATGAGCCGCCCGTCGGCGAGCGCTCGACCGACGCCGAGCGGCTCTGCCATGGGGTCTCCGGCGAGACCGTGCGGAGGAGAGATTGACAAGGATTGAGGCAGGTCGCTATAGTCGCGGCTTATGGCATATCCCAATGAAATCAGCACTTCCTCTTCGCCATCGCCACGTCCGCGCATCCGCAGCACGACGATCCTCTCCGTTCGTCGGGATCGACACATTGTCGTCGCCGGCGACGGGCAAGTGACGATGGGAGAGACGATCATGAAATCGGGGGCACGGAAAGTACGGCGCCTCTACAACGACCAGGTGCTGGCCGGGTTTGCCGGGACGAGCGCCGACGCTTTCGCGCTCTTCCAGCGGTTCGAATCGAAGCTCGAACAGTATCACGGTCAGCTCAATCGGGCGGCGGTGGAGTTGGCGCGGGAATGGCGGACCGACAAGATGATGCGGAATCTGGAGGCGTTGCTGGTGGTGGCAGACCCGCAGAACACCCTGGTGATCTCGGGGACGGGCGACGTCATCGAACCCGATGACGGGATTGTCGCCATCGGTTCCGGGGGGCCCTACGCCCTGGCCGCGGCCCGCGCGCTGGCCCGCGAGACCACCCTCGACGCTCGGAAGATCGCCGAGGCGGCGATGGCCATCGCCGGCGAGATCTGCATCTACAGTAACTCGAACATTGTCGTGGAAGAGATGACATGGTGATCTACCTGGCGGGTGAGATTGAAGAACCGATCAAACTGGATGAGCTGACCCCGCGGCAGATCGTCACTGAACTTGACAAGCACGTGGTGGGGCAGGCGGCGGCCAAGCGAGCGGTCGCGGTCGCGCTGCGCAACCGGATTCGTCGACAGAAGCTGCCTCCCGACATGGCGCTCGACGTCATGCCGAAAAACATCATTATGATCGGCTCGACCGGAGTGGGGAAGACGGAGATTGCCCGGCGCCTGGCGCGGCTCTCCTCTTCGCCTTTTCTCAAGGTCGAAGCGTCCAAGTTTACCGAGGTTGGTTATGTCGGGCGGGATGTCGAGTCGATCATTCGGGATCTCGTCGAGATTGCCATCGACATGGTCCGGGTCGAAAAGATCGCCGAGGTGACGGAGAAGGCGGAACAGAATGTCGAGGAGCGAATTCTCGACCTCTTGCTCCCTCCTCCCCGTTCGAGCGGACCGGCGGCGGGAGCCGGAGAGAGTGGCGGCGCGACCATCGATCCGAGCATCGACCTGATTGGAACGAGCGACTCGGCGCTGCAGGACTCCCATCAACGAACCCGGGAGAAGCTGCGACAACAGCTGCGTGAAGGGCGGCTCGACGCGCGCCTGATCGAGCTGGAGGTCCGGGAACGCAACTTTCCCTCCTTCGAGATCTTCAGCAATCAGGGCGTCGAGGAGATGGACATCAACCTCAAGGATATGATGCCCGGCCTCTTCAGTGGACGCAGCAAGCAGCGCCAGATGCGGGTCGATGAGGCGATGGAGTACCTGCTGCAGGAGGAAGAGCAGAAGCTGATCGACATGGACCAGGTCGCCCGGATCGCCGTCGACCGGGTCGAGACCGCGGGCATCGTCTTTCTCGACGAGATCGACAAGATTGCCGGACGGGAAGGAGGGCACGGCCCGGAGGTCTCGCGCGAAGGGGTTCAGCGGGATATCCTCCCGATTGTCGAGGGAACCACGGTCAACACCAAATACGGAATGGTCAAGACCGACTACATCCTCTTCATTGCCGCCGGCGCTTTCCACGTCTCGAAGCCCTCGGATCTGATCCCCGAACTGCAGGGACGGTTTCCGATCCGGGTGGAACTGCAACCGCTCACCGTCGAGGACTTCAAGAGAATTCTGACCGAGCCGAAGAACGCGCTGCTCAAGCAGTACGTCGCCCTGCTGGAGACGGAAGGGATCACCCTCGAGTTTACCCCCGACGCGGTCAACGAGCTGGCGGACTTCGCGTTTCGGGTCAATGAGCGGACGGAGGACATCGGTGCCCGTCGGTTGCAGACCATTCTGGAAAAGGTGCTCGACGAGATCTCCTTCGAGGGCTCGGACCTGGTGGAGAAGCGTCAAGTGATCGACGCCGGCTATGTCCAGAAGATGCTCGCCGAGATTGTCCGTAATGAAGACCTCAGCCGCTACATTCTCTAACCCAGAGAGATCCCGCAAAAAGCTCGGACGAGCGCAGTGGGCCCTTTGGCTCCTGCTGATCGGGATGGGAGTGGGGTGCGGCAAGATTGGGGAGCCGCTGCCACCCATTCCCCGTGTCCCCCTGACGATCGGCAAGGTAGGCCTACGGCAGGAGGGGGGGGAGATGATCCTGCAAATCGGAGTCTCCCGTCCGCGACTGGCCGCCCGCCCCGTCCGCGTCGATCTCTACCGACTCGTCAACCCGATCTCGGCGGCGGATGGGGGAGAAAAGCCGATCCTGCAAGAGGAGTATGTGCTCCAGGCGACGCTGCTGGCCTCGATTCCGGTCGACCAGTTGCCGGTTGGGCGCTCGACCCTGACCTACCGTGATCCGCTCCGCCCGGCCCCTGGAGCCCGCCTGGTCGAGTACGTCTATGCCGCCCGGGTGATTGGACAGTCAGGCGCATCCCTCGACCTCTCCGAGTATGGCCGGGTCGTTCCCTTCTGGGACGTCGCCCAGCCGCCGACCGCACTGGCGGTCACCCAGGAGGAGAAGGCGGTTGAGCTTCGCTGGGAGCCCTCCGCGGCGACGCTCTCCGGTCGAAGCCGAGAGGGGAGTGCCCTGCCCGGTCTGATCGGCTATCACGTCTACCGTCGGACCCTGGAGGAGGGAGCGGCCTGGCAGAGGCTCACCGAGGGGCCGCTCACCCAACCTGCCTTTCGTGACCAGCAGTTTCGCTTCGCCATCGACTATGCGTATCAAGTCCGCGCCGTCTCCGGGCCAGTCACCCGGATGGGCGGCGAGGGTCCGGAGACAGTCGAGAGCGGGCCCAGTCAGGAGTTGCGGCATCGTCCGGTCGACACCTTCCCACCGTCGGCGCCGTCCGGGTTGACGGTGGCCTCGGTCAATGGGATCGTCAGCCTCTTCTGGGCACTCAACCCGGAACCGGATGTCGCGGGCTACCAGCTCTACCGGGCCGAGGCGGAGGACGCTCCGACCAGTCAATGGCAACGGGTCACGACCTCGCCCCTCGCCAGGGCCTCCTACAGGGATGATCGCGTGACGATCGGCCGAACCTACTTTTACCGGCTGACGGCCGTCGATCAGTCGGGGAATGAGAGCCTCCCCTCCCCCGTCGCCAGCGAGACTGTCCAGCCCTGACCTCCCCAGCTCCCCAACTGCCCATTTTGCCCCCTGTCCAGGACGACCACCTGGAGTATACTGAAGCCTTCCAGCTGGTCCCCTGCTGTGCCCCGTTGACGGGGAAGCAGCCGATGTAGTGGACCTCCCCCGCAGAGAGCAGATGGAGCGGACCAGGGAAGAGTTCCAGACAGCGAAATCCCTTGGAAACTCAGACGATTCAGCGCCAAACGAGACAGTGCCAGACGAGAGAGAGAGCAGGAAGGAGAAGGCAAGATGACGACAGCCCACCCAAGTTTCTTCGAGAACGTGTTGCAGTCCGTGGAACGTGCCGCGGCCCTGACCCACTATCCCCCCGGCCTGATCGAGCAGATCAAGCTCTGCAACAGTGTCTACCACTTCGAGTTCCCGATTCGACGAGTCAACGCGCAGGGCGAGTCGACCTTCGAGGTGATCAAAGCCTGGCGGGTCGAGCACAGCCATCACAAACTTCCAACCAAAGGGGGAATCCGTTACGCGCCCCAGGTGGACGAGGACGAGGTCAAAGCCCTTGCCGCCCTCATGACCTACAAGTGTGCCATCGTCGATGTCCCCTTTGGAGGGGCCAAAGGGGCGATCCAGATCGATCCCTCGCGCTTCACGCTCGAGGAGATGGAGCGGGTGACGCGCCGCTACACCTACGAACTGGTCAAGAAGAACTTCATCGGCCCGGGAGTGGATGTCCCTGCCCCCGATTACGGGACGGGAGAGCGGGAGATGGCCTGGATCGTCGATACCTACCAGGCGATGCACCCGGGCGTCCTCGACGGTCTCGCCTGTGTCACCGGCAAACCAATCTCCCAGGGAGGGATCAGTGGACGCCGGGAGGCGACGGGACGGGGCGTCTTCTACGCCCTGCGCGAGGCCTGCTCGTCGGTGGAGGACATGGCCGCGATCGGGCTTCCCCCCGGGATCGCGGGCAAGCGGATCGTCGTGCAGGGGCTTGGCAATGTCGGGTACCACTGCGCGAAGTTCTGCCGGGAGGAGGGAGACGCCCGGATCATTGCCATCGCCGAGCAGGAGGGAGCCATCTTCGATCCCAACGGGCTGAACGAAGAAGCCGTTCTGCAGCATCGGCGGGCGACCGGTTCGATCCTCCACTTCCCGGGAGCAACCAACCTTCCGAACAGCCGCGACGCGCTCGAACTCGACTGCGATATCCTCATCCCGGCGGCGCTCGAAAATCAGCTGACCGCCGAGAATGCTCCCCGGATTCGGGCCCGCATCATCGGGGAAGGGGCCAATGGCCCGACCACGCCGGAGGCCGAGCAGATTCTTCTCGCGAAAGGGGTGCTCCTCATCCCTGACATCTATGCCAACGCCGGCGGCGTCACCGTCTCCTATTTCGAGTGGGTCAAGAACCTGGCGCACGTCCGCATCGGCCGGCTTGGCAAGCGCTATGAGGCCGCCCAGGAACGACGCATTGTCGAGATGATCGAGGTGGCGACCGGGAAGAAACTCTCGGAAGGTGACTGGGCCAGATTGAGCCAGGGGCCGGACGAGGTCGATTACGTCAAGTCGGGCCTCGAGGAGACCATGGTCTACGCCTACCACCAGATCCGACAGACGTGGAAGACGAGGCCCGGTGTCCCCGACCTGCGCACCGCCGCCTTCCTCCTCGCGCTGGAGAAGGTGGCTCGCGACTATCTCGAACTGGGCGTCTTTCCCTAAAGAGCGGAGTGGGGGCCGCCCTTGCCTCCTCAGCCGAGAAAGCTGGCGAGGGCGGCCGCTTCCTCTTCGTAGACTTCGAAGAGGCTCAGCAGTTTGGTGATCTGCAGGAGGTCGCGGATCTTTGGAGGGAGGTGAAGGAGGACCAGGCGGCCTCCGGCGTGGCGCGTCGTCATGTGGCGGGAGACCAGTTCGCCGATGCCGGAGCTGTCGACATACTGGACCCCGGCGAGATTGAGGACGATCCGGGTATTTCCCTCCGCCAGAAGGTGGGCGACCGTGTCACGGAGCTGAATGCTGCCCTGTCCGAGGGTGATCTTGCCGGCAAGGTCGACGAGGGAGACCCCTTGACTCGATCGCTGATTAATCTCGAGGGACATTGCCGATCGATTTCCCCCCTTCCGGATGGGCTGGCGCGACAGTCTCGGCGGACTCCGCCGGAGAGGCGAGCGGCTGGCGGCGCTTGGCCATGGTCACCAGCATCCCGCCTTCCGGGTGGCGAAGGTAAGTGACCTCGTCCATGAACGTTCGCATGTAGAGGATTCCACGCCCAGCTGGATTGAGCAGGTTGAGTGGATCGAGAGGGTCCGGCAGGCTGGCAGGGTCGAAGCCTTCCCCGTGGTCACGGACGGCGATGGTGAGAAGCTCGTGCGCGAGGACAAAGGTGATCTCGACCTGTTTGTTCGAGTCGTACTTGTTGCCGTGTTCAACGGCATTGGCGACGGACTCGCGCACCGCCATATTGATCCAGTAGACACAATCTTCATCGAACCCGGCCAGGTTGGTCAGTTGATCGGCGAGATTCGTAGCCAGATCGATCAGCGGGAGTTGGCTATCGATCGTCAATCGCACAACTTGTTCAGCGTAAGTCATAAGCTCGCGTGTTCCAGATCAGGGCGCGTCAGAGGGCATCGGGGATCGCGAACCATTCGCGAACAGCAACCCCACCCGCACCCATCGATTCTTTGTCAAACGGTCAAAATCCCGACCCGAACAGATGCCGAGGTTTGACGATCGATCTGCTAAGATAGCAGCTTGTTTCACTTGCTTTGTCACTCACCGCTCAAGTTGTGTAACACAGCGGAAAAAGTGATGTCAAGAATTGACTTAGCCCGACGACTCGCCAACCATCCGCTCCCCAGGCGAGGAAAATGGGAAGGAAAGTGA
>JBEIJP010000156.1:0-6706 GCA_040380245.1 Acidobacteriota bacterium
AGCGTTGCCCAGAAGGCGGCGGCCGCCGCCCCCGGCCGGGAGCACTCGAGGCTGATCTCCCCCAGCTGAAGGTCCGACGAGGTGAAGTAGGTGTAGGGGGAGTCGTGCCGGTAGAAGCGGCCGACTGCCGGATCCCGAAAGAGGACCGAACCGCAGCCGTAGGGCTGTAAGCCATGCTTATGGGGGTCGACGACGACGCTGTCGGAGGCCTCGATCGCGCGCAGGGCGGCGGCAGTGCGCGGGGCCAGCAGGCCATCCGGGCCGGCGAGCAGTCGAAAGAAGCCCCCGTAGGCGGCATCGATGTGCAGCCGGAAAGGAAACTCCCGCCGCAATTCAACCGCCTCGTCGATCGGGTCGACCGCGCCAGTGGCGGTCGTCCCGGCCGTCATGACGACGGTGCCAATCCGGCCTTCCCGCAGCTTCGCGCGCAGGTCATCGAGGTCTATCCGCCCATCCGTCCCGGTGGCGATCTCGATCGTCTCAACCCCCAGCACCTGCCCCATCCGACGGTGTGTGTAGTGGGCCTGCTCGGAAAACGCCAGCGCCTTCCCCGGAGCCAGCTCCCGCGCCACCCAGAGCGCTTCGAGGTTGGCAATCGTGCCGCTCGAGGTCAAGTGGCCCAGCGATTGATCGTAGCCAAAGAGATCGGCCAGCGCGGCAATGACCTCTTTCTCCATCTGCGCCGTGGCTGGCCCCCCGTCGAGGGCGTGATTGTTGGGGTTGATCTGCTGGGTCAGAAAGTAGGCCAGCAGGGCAATTTCGTGGGGCGGCTTGATCATCTGCCCGGCATAATCTGGATGCCAGAAGGGGTAGTTCTCCTCGAGACGCTGGAGCAAGCGATCGAGAATCTCCCGGATTGCCGGGTCGGAGAGGCGGAGGGTCTCGTCGGACTGCCACGGGGGCCAGCGGGCTTGCCACTGATCCAGTCGCGCCAGTCCTTCTCGCAGAAGTGTCACCAGTCGTTCGGAGTGGTTCATCGAGATCCCTACTTCTTCAAACTTGACGACCAGGTAGTGTCAGACGGACTCCGGCTCGCCCGCCTCCGCCGTGGTCCGCAGGGTCGCCTCGGTGAAGAACTCGATCAGCGGCTGGGTCAACATTCGAAAGGCGGCCTCAAGAGCTTGGTCAAACCTGGTCGAGACCTCCGGTTCGCCCAGATCGACGATCAGCGGAGGCAAGCCCGCCCGTTGCGTGTAGAAACCCGCCGCCAGCAGGGCGGTCCGTTTCATTCGGACTGGCGACTCGAATGGGTGAAGATCGAGCAGTCGGAGAAAGACGACCGTGGCCTGCTCGAGGGGATGCATCTCCTCAAATCCCTCTGCCGTAAACCAATCGAAGGCGAGGTCGACCATCCGCGGGAGCAAGGCCGCTGGCACCGGATCGTGCAGCGGTGAGAGCAGCGGCGGCGGTCCGGTACGCCACAGAGGAAGATCGGTCTGCCGATCTTCTCCCTGGCGATAGACCTCGAGCAGCTGCTCCGCACCAAAGACCTTCCCCGGCTCCCGTGCCCACTCGCGGAGGCGCGCGGTGATCTCCCGAAGGCGATCCGGATCTCTCCGGAATGCTTCCTCTTCTTCCGCAAGCGCCGCCCAGCCGTGCATCGCTCGAAGTTCGATCTGCTGAACCCGCTGGTCCCGCGCCTCCAACCCCCCGGGGATTTCCAGCCACCGATCCCATCCTGTCCGTCCCCGGGCGACCCGCTCCGCCCATCCACCGGAAGACTTCAAATTGTCCTGAAATATTGGCAGTTCCATTCCCCGCACCCTCCTCACACCCTCCCTGTTCCTGCCCGGCCCGATCCAGTGGCTCTTCGCACTCCTCCCTGGCTTTCAGATCAGCGTCAGATGGTTCCATCATCCGACGTTGCGCGAGCAGTGATCGTGGGACAGAGGCGAAGAGAAGGCGAGGAAAGCCACGCGACCATCGATCGATTCCCTCGACGCGCCTTCTCCCATTCAGATCGAGCCTGTATAATGCACGCTCGAAAAGTTGATATGCAAGAGACAACCATGACAAACGACCAAACCAACCCCGCGTCCCCGGCAGAAACGAACGTGTGTCCAGACGGCGGGACAGATCCACGCGCCCGGCGTCGATACGAAGCGGTCTTCTTCGACCTCGACGGTACCCTCGCCAACACTTTTCCAACCGTCGTGCGCATCTTCAACCAGGTCCTGGAGAAGCGCACCGGCCGGAGCTGGACCCTCGAAGAGCTGATTCCCTATTTCGGGCCACCCGAAACAGTGATCCTCCAGCGCCTCTTTCCCGAGGGGGACGATGCGGCGCGGATGATCGAGGAGTTCTACCAGCTGTGCCGCGAGGACGGGGCGGAGATTCGCCCTTTCGAAGGGATTGAACCGCTGGTGCGACGGCTGCGTGCCTCCCAGGTCCGGCTCGGAGTCTACAGCGGAGCGAGCACGGAGGCGGCGCGAATTCGGGTTGACCAGGCCGGACTGATCGACTGCTTCGAAGAGATCCTCGGAGGGGATCGGGTGGAACGGCACAAACCCGATCCGGAGGGGCTCCTGCACCTTCTCGAACTGTTCCAGGTCGCGCCGGAAGGAGCCGTCTACGTCGGAGACATGGTTGCAGACGTTCTGGCGGGACAGCGCGCGGGAATGGCCACGGTCGCGGTCAGCTGGGGGGTCGGTACACGGGATGACCTCGCGCGGCTCCGCCCGGACTACCTCGTCGACCACCCGGCGGAGCTCGAAGCAATTCTGCACGGAACCCTCTCTTCTCCAATGGAGACCCTCTGAGCACTATGGCAATCAATCTCAACGGCATCATCGCGGCGCTGCCCACCCCTTTCAACGCATCGGGGGAGGTCGATCACGAACGACTGCGCGGCAACCTCGCCGCCTGGAACCAGACGGACCTTCGCGGCTACCTGATTCTCGGTTCAACGGGCGAGTTTCCTCACCTGACGATCGAGGAGAAGATCGCCGTCATGGAGACGGTCCGGGACTCGATTCCTCCGGAAAAGATCTTCCTCGTCGGCACCGGAGAACTCTCGACTCGACAGACGATCGAGATGACCCGGCGGGCCCACGACTTTGGGGCCGACGCGGCGGTCGTCATCACGCCCTTCTACTACAAGAAGATCCTCCACGACGAACAGCACGAAGCCCACTTTCTGCGCATCGCGGAGAACTCTCCCATCCCCATTCTGATCTACCTGATGCCTCAATTCGCCGGGGTCTACCTTCTGCCCGAGACGGTCGCCCGTCTCGCCGAGCACTACAACATCATCGGCCTCAAAGAGAGTTCGGGTGATCTGCCGCAACTCAAGGAGATCTTTCGGGAGTTGCGAACCCCCGATTTCGATGTGCTGGTCGGTTCCCCGACCATCCTCACCGACGGGTTCGAAGCGGGCGCCTCGGGGGCGGTCCTGGCGGTCGCCAGTCTGGCGCCAAACGCTTGCATCGCGGCGGAGTCGGCCTACCGTCACGGCAATTTCGAACGAGCCGAAGCCCTCCAGCGCCAGTTGATCACCCTCGCCCGCGCGACGACCGCGGGCGGCATCGGACGACTCAAAGCGGCCCTCGACCGGGTCGGACTCTACGGATATCTGCCGCGCTCCCCCTTGCCAGCGGCGAGTGCCGCCGAGAGAGCCGAGATCGAAGCGGCTCTCGCCGAGTGTGGCCTCTTCACCCGAAGCGACGATGGCGCCACCTGGGTTGAAACCGAGACGCGCGACACGATTGCCGAGATCGGGCTCGGCGCGGGGGACTTCCGCAATGACTGACACGACGAGGATCCCCTTCACCGAAATTCCCAGATCGTCGCGACTCTACCAGGACTTTCTCTACCATTTTGACCGGGTCGCATCCTTCTACCCTGGCAACTTGAGCGATTCGGACCACCCGGGCGACGCCGTGGGAGCGCGAACCCTGGCAGGATTGGTCGGGCGGGCGTCGCAGATTGCCGCGCAGCCGTTCCGGCGCGCGGAAGTGGCCGCCGTCCTGCGTGAACAGAACGTGGCGGCCGGCGCCGGGGAGGCAACCCTCTCCAATCTGGACCGGCTCGCCGCTCCGGACTCGGTCGTCATTGTCACAGGCCAACAGGCGGGACTCTTCACCGGGCCACTCTACACCGTCTTCAAAGCGCTGACCGCGATCAAACTTGCCGATCAGCTGCGAACCGAGGGGATCAACGCGGTTCCGGTCTTCTGGATCGCCTCGGAAGATCACGACTTCGCCGAGATCAACCACGCTCAGGTGGTCGATCGCGAGGGGCATCTCCAGAAGATCACCTACACCGGCTCTCCGACGGGAGAGGGCAGACCGGTCGGCAGTATCCGGATTGGCTCCGAGATCGCTGCCAATCTGGAGCAGCTGGCCGCCGCGCTGCCCGAATCGGAGTTCGTCCCTGGAATCCTCGAAGATCTGCGGGACGCCTATGCTCCCGGCCGCACCTTCGCCGAAGCCTTCGGTCGGATGATGCTGCGGCTCCTCGGGAGCTATGGGCTGGTTCTGATCGACCCACTGGACGAGCGGCTGAAGCGGATCGCCGGTGAGATCTACCACGCCTCACTCGAACGGCTGCCCGACTTTGTCCACCACTTGACCCGCCAGAGCCAGGCGCTCGAACTCGCTGGATACCACGCGCAGGTCCATACCGGCCCGGAGACGGTGCCGCTCTTCATGATGCAGGAGGGGCGCCGCACCGCCATGAGCTTTCACCCGGCGAGCGGCGACACCCCCGCGTACCTCTCCCTCAAAGGAGCCAAAGAGAAGGAGAAGACCCTTACCTGGGAAGAGGCCATTGCGCGCGTCCGGGAAGATCCGACTCGGTTCAGCCCGAATGTCACCCTGCGGCCGATCGTCCAGGACTTTCTCCTCCCCACGGTTGCCCTGATCGGCGGTGCGGCGGAGATTGCCTACTTCGCCCAGCTGTCTGCCAACTACGCGCTGCTCGGACGGCTGGCGCCCCTCATCCTGCCCCGCGTCAGTCTGACCTTGATCGAGAAGCGACACGCCAAGACCCTCCGCAAATTTTCTCTGGTTTTTGCCGATCTGTTTGACGGGAACGAAGCGGTTCAGCGCAAAGTGGTCGAGCGCAGTCTCGATCAGACGACCGCGATCGTCTTCGACGAGACGGAAGCGGCGATCACCGCCCAGCTCGAACGGCTTCGTCAATCGCTGCAGGCGGTCGACCCGACGCTCTCCGACGCCCTCCGGGGCGGCAGGGAGAAGATCCTCTACCAGCTCCACAACCTGCGAACCCGCTTCATTCACAACCGCACGGGCCGGGATGAGGTGACGCAGCACCAGATCGAGCGGCTGCTGACGGTGCTCTTTCCGCACCGCAACCTGCAGGAGCGGGAGCTGACGATCAGCTTCTTCCTCGCCCGCTACGGCACGGCGCTGATCGACCAGCTCCACGCCGCGATCGACCCCTGGGAGGCAGACCATACGCTTGTCTATCTCTGAGGCCGCGGGGGCAACTCCTTCGTCGGACTGATCGAGCGGGTCTCTCGAACCAGGCGGAGAAAGGCGCGCGCCGCGTGGCTGAGGGTCTCTTCGCGACGGAAGACCAGCCGCAGCGTCTTCTCGATCTTCATCCCCTCGACTCGGACCGGACACAAACGCCCCGACTCGATCGATTCCTGGACCGAGAGCCGCGGCAGGATCGCCAGCCCGACGCCCAGTCCGACAAAGTCCTTGATCGTCTCGAGAATCGAGAGTTCGACGCAGATGTTGAGCGGCGTCTGATGATGCCGGAAGAGTTCAAAGATCCGGTCTCGCGCCGGTGATCGGACATTGTGGGCGACAAACTGATACTCGCCGAGGTCCCGAACCGTGACCCGCTTCCGTTCGAGAAGCCGGTGACCCGGCGGAACCAACAGGACCAGCTCGTCCCGCTCCACCTCGATCGACTGCAGTCCCGTCTGCGTGGGATCGAAGGAGAGAAATCCCATATCGAGATTGCGTTCGTAGACCTCGGTCGGAATCCGCTCCGAGACGGCCCGGTGGACCTCGATCTTGATCTGCGGGTAGCGGCGGCGGTATTCGACCAGCAATTGCGGCAGGAGGTAGAGGGAGGTGCTCTCATTGGCTCCAATCGTCAGCCGGCCCTGGTACATGCCCCGCAACTCGTTGATGGCTTCCCGCGCCTCCTCCCGCAGATTGACCATCCGTTGCGCGTAGGAGTAGAGCACCCGCCCCGCCTCGGTCAGCATCCCCCCCTTGCTGCTGCGATCGAAGAGCGGCTCCCCCAGTTCGACCTCCAGGCGCTTGATGGCGATGCTCAGCGCCGGCTGTGTCCGTCGAACCTTCTCCGCGGCTCGGGAAAAACTCTTCTCATCGGCGATACAGAGAAAGATTTCCAACTGTCCCAGATCCATTGTGTCCTCCTCGTGGGACATTCTACAAGGTAAATTTTATTTATAGAATGCTAAACATAATAAACTTTGCAAGCGATTGTGGGAGTGGTATTATGCGATCGGTTTGATTGGGGGAATAGGGGAATAGGGGAATAGGACGAATAGGACGAATAGGGGAATAGGACGAATAGGACCTATAGGACGGATAGGAGAAGATGGGTTCACAGAGTAAAAAGATGGGTTCACAGAGTAAAT
Organism: Acidobacteriota bacterium; assembly: GCA_040380245.1. Lineage (GTDB taxonomy): Bacteria > Acidobacteriota > Blastocatellia > RBC074 > RBC074 > CAIOZW01. Next base: position 6,584 of record JBEIJP010000156.1, read on the forward strand.
TGGATAGTGGGCATCACAAATAGGATCTTTCATAAATGATTCTTCCGATAAGACCTATTGGTCCTATTGGTCCTATTGGTCCTATTGGTCCTATCGGTCCTATTGGTCCTATCGGTCCTATCG
>JBEIJP010000157.1:0-6663 GCA_040380245.1 Acidobacteriota bacterium
CTACCTGCGCGAGGCGGCCAACAACACCAGTCTGCCCCCGCTCGACATTGGCGACGGGCCCGCTGGAACGCGAGTGACGGCCCACGCGGTGGCGACCGTCGAGCGCATCCGGCCGCCGCGCAAGCTCCATTCGACTCAACTGGTGCGGGCGGCCAACCTCATTCTGCAGACAGCCGATCCGAGCGGCATCAACGCGGCCGGGCCCGGGTCGAACGTCGGGCAGTCGGTCGTCTATAACTACGCCGGTGAGGTGTTGCGGCGTGCCTGGGACCGGACGGGCCATCCGCGCTACCTGGCCGCGCTCGAGGAGAAGGCCGGGAAGTTGCTGGCGGTGACTCCCCGCTACACCGATGACCTCGCGCATCGCATCGAATTCTTTCGCCGTTTCTTCCCGGCGGACTATCTCCAGCAGAGCGCCAAGGCGCACGCGGCACAGGCCAGGCTGGCTCCAGAGCCCTTGCCGCCGCCCGTGACCCAGCCAGCTCCTCCCCAGCCAGCCAGGGCAGGAGGGCCACCCCCGCCACCCCCGGCGCAGTTTCCGGCGTACCGGCTGCAGTCAGAGGCGGAGGCATTGGCGATGGAGGAGCGGATCCGGCGGCAGCTGGTCGAGGACGAGGCCCGGCTCCGCGCGATTCAGAATGCGGATGGATCGTGGGGATTCGATCCGGGGAAGAGGCCGAGCCCGGACGCTGTCTGGAAGACGGATGGGGAGTCCGACCCGGCTCCGACGGCGCTGGCGCTGATCGCGCTCGAGGCGCTCGGCCATCGCACGGAGGACCCGGCGGTGGCGCGCGGGGTGGCGGCGCTCCTGCGGGTACAGGATCCGTACGGGCGCTGGAACAAGAGTGCGCAGACGGGGTTTGTGACGACGGCCTACTCGATGCACGCGTTGGCCCGGCTCTACCCGGTCTCGGATCGCACCGTGTTGCCGGAAGCGAAGACATTGCGGGGGCGGATCGCCCGGGCGCGGGCGCTCTCGCACGCCGAGGATCGCGCGGCCCTGGCTGAACTGAGATCCCTGGCGCGTGACCCGAGCCCCTGGGTCCGGATGTGGGCCGTGATGGGGTTGGGAGGGCTGCCTGACCGTCGTTCGGTACCGACGCTGATCGAGGCGATGGGGGATCGCGTCAAGATGGTGCGGGAGGCGGCCGCCTGGGCGACCGAGCAGACCCTGCTCGACGACCTCGGGGGGGATGAGGTGCTCACCGCCGCCGCGCAGGGAGGCGATCGTACGCGCGAAACGGCGATGAAGGCGCTCGGCATGCGCGCCGACGCGGTCATGCCGGCTCCCCGTCTCTCGCTCGACCGAGTCGCCGCCCAGTTGGCCCGGGGGCTCAACGATGATCCTCACCCGGGAGTGCGGGCCTGGGCCGCCAAGGCTGCCTGGCAGTGGTGGGTCTGGAATCCACCGGTCCGTTCGGCACTCCAGCAGGCGTGGGTGCGCAAGCTGCTGGCCGAGGAGCCCAACACCCTCGTCGAGAATACCTTCCGCTACCAGGGCCACGCCCTCTTCATCGTCAACGGCCACAAGGCCAACGCCAGCGAGGAGCATCAGTACCGCGAACTGAGCGAGCTCTTCGCGGCGATCGAGTCACGGCTCGACGATCCGACGCTCGGTCCAGCGGTCAAGGATCGGCTCGCGCGTCGCCTGGTCTCGATCGCGGCCACCTTCTACAACACCTCGGGAGGCGATGGCGGACCGGGACAGATGGGCTACATCACCGAACGAAGTTCGGAGATGATCGGGAAGGCGGTCGTTCACCTCTGGGATCGCACCGCCCCGACAGACTTCGCGGAGTTGCGGCTGGTCCTCGAAGGGGCCTCCGGCGTTGGCTACACCGCGCTGCAGGACCGAGTCATCCAGTACTCGACGGCGGGACCGGAGGCGTTGCGGACGATCGCGGCGGCGGCCGTCTCGGACCCGAGCACGGTGACCCTGCCGGCGACAGAGGAGAAGGTCGGTCCGCTGGTGGAGCAGATCCACCGGGGCGCCCAGGACTATGACCGGCGACAGACCCTCGCCGCTCCGGTGCTGCGCCTCCTCGCCCGGGCCAACTGGGCGGTGCCGAAGACGACCGAGCAGCGCGAGCTGCTCTATCGTCTGCTCATCCCGCGCTTTGACGAAGCGCCCCAGGCCGAACAGATCGCCGCGATCGTCCAGGCGGCCGCTGACGCGGTCAAACCGATGGGGCAGCAGAACGCCGAGTGGTATCTCGCCGACCGGATGGGCGCGACGCTCGCCGCCAACCCGGATCTGCACACGGAGGTGCTGCTCCGCTTCCTGCCCGAGACGATCCGCAATCCCCTGATCGCCCATTTCTGGTTGCCGAGCGTCCGCTGGATTATGGAGTTCGGCGAGGGGGTGCCCGCCATCGGCGAGGAACAGGGCGCGACCAATCTTCCTCCGGAGGTCCGGGTAGCGCGTGACCGGGCGGTCGCTCTCTACCAGAAGATGCTGTCGCCCGAAACGCCCCAGATGACCCGTTCCCTCGCTCTGCGCCTGGCCAATCAGACCGCGCTCCGCCGCCGATCGGAGATTGGCGCGGCGCTGCGCGCCCTCGCCGAACAGGAAGGCCAGAGCGCGACGGCGCAGGCGGCCCGTCTGATTCTTCGGCAGACGGAGAGGGACGCCTGGGTGTCCGATCTGCGCGAGGCGATTCAACGCGAACCGCTGGCCGCACCGCTGCGGGATGGGCAGGGCGAGCCCCGACTCTCCCCGGCCTTTCTCGCCAGTTTCCAGTACTTTCGGGATCATGTCTCTCCCGAGCTCAATCGACCGCAGCGGATGGACGAGATGTCCTGCCTGCGCTGCCACGGGGTCAAAGGACGGGTCCCCTCGATGGAGCTGGAGGCCGCCGACAACAATGGGTACTGGACCATGACCAAGATGCTCCGCAACTACCTGATCCTGCAGCAGCGCGTCGATCCTGCTTCTCCAGAGGCGAGCAAGCTGCTGCGCAAGCCTCTCAACGTCCAGACTGGCGAGGAGGATGGCCACCAGGGGGGACGACGCTACACCCCGGGCGAGAAGGCCTATCAGATTCTGCGCCGCTGGGTGCTCGATCAACCCCGCGTGCAACAGGAGCAGCGCCTGGCGCTCACCCGGTGAGTCGGGGGAGGGCGCTCTCCAGACCTTTGGCGACTTCCCTGGTCTCTCCACTTGCGCCCGGGCATGGCCAGAGGGTACCTTGATCACTTTCGAGATGAGGACCCTGCGTCGCCGACCGTTCCAACAGTCTGACTCGCCGGGAACCCTGACCGAAAGGGAAGCGGCATCAATAGGGAAGGCGGTCAAGACAACGATGGAGGGAACGGTGGGGGCAAAGATGAGAAGAGGCAGGATTGGTGGGATCGGGCTGGTCTGGTTCTTGTTGGCGGTGGTCGGATGGGCCCAGACCCATCAAGGATCGATCCGGGGAGAGGTGACCGATCCGACCGGACAGCCCTTACGCGGGGCGACCATCGAGCTGGTGCAGGAGGAGACCGGGCGAACCCGGACCTCGATTACCGGCGGCCGTGGAGAGTTCGTGTTTTCGCTGCTGCCCCCGGGGCCCTATCGCCTGGTGCTGGAGCAGCGCAGCACCAATCGCAAGTATGTCTCCCGGGTCGTTCTGCTCGTCAACCAGGATCTGCGGGTGGCGCTCGCTTTTACAGCGGCGCCGACGACTGAGACCGTCGAGGTGGTCGAATCACTGACGCCGCTTAAGAAGGACGGCGCCTCGCTCGGGGCCGTCGTTGACAACCCGCAAGTCGTCGGCCTGCCGCTCGACGGGCGCAACTTTCTCGAGCTGAGCTTGCTGGTCGCCGGGGCGGTCCCGGCCGCGCCCGGATCGGCGGGGTCTGTCCGGGGCGACTTCGCCTTCAACATCAACGGGGCCCGCGAGGATGCCAACAATTTCCTGCTCGACGGGGTCTACAACGTCGATCCCAAGCTCAACGCCATGGCGGTCCGCCCGCCGGTCGATGGGGTGCGCGAGTTTGAACTGCTGACCAATGCCTACGACGCCTCCTTTGGACGGAGCGCCGGCGCCCAGGTCAATGTCGTCCTCAAGTCGGGCAGCAATCAGTTTCACGGGACGGTCTACCACTTCCTGCGCAACCAGGTCTTTGACGCGCGAAACTATTTCGCGCCCGCCAGTGAGCCCGACCCGCGCTACCAGCGAAACCAGGGGGGCTTCGCCCTGGGCGGGCCGATCAGGCGCGACCGGACCTTCTTCTTCGGAGACTACGAGGGGACGCGGCTGCGCGAAGCGATCACCCGGCTCGGCAATGTCCCGACGGCAGAGGAGCGCCGCGGAGACTTCTCGGCGGGTCGCTTTGGACAGCCGTTGATTCCCGGGACGACACAGCTCTTTCCGGGCGGGCAGATTCCTGCGCAGTTCCTGCACCCGGTAGGCCGGCGGATTGCCGACCTCTACCCACTGCCCAACCGCGCCTCGGCGACGCAGAATTTCGTCTCCTCTCCGATCCTGCGGGACCGCAACGATCACGTCGATTTCCGGATCGACCATTTGATTGGCGACCGACTGAGGTTGTCAGGGCGCTACAGCCTGGGCGATCGGACCCTCTTCGAGCCTTTCTCGGCGGTGACGTTGGTCCAGGTGCCGGGCTACGGGAACCACCTCGAGCGCCGCGGTCAGAACGCTATGCTCGGGCTTAATCAGGTGGTGTCGTCCTCGCTGGTGCACGATTTCCGGATCGCCTTCAACCGGGTAGCCGGGCAGGTGCGTCACGAGAATGCCGGGCGGAGCGTCAATCAGTCCGTTGGAATGCCCGAGTTGTCGACCAATCCGCGGGCGCACGGCCTGAGCTTCATCACGATCACGGGCTACTCCCCGCTCGGGGACGAGTACAACAACCCGCAACAGAGCGTCACCAATGTCTTTCAAGTCCTCGACACGGCGTCGTGGGCACGGGGGAGCCACCTCGTCAAGTTCGGCTTTGACGTTCGAGTCGCCCAGCAGAACGGCTTTCGGGATGTCCAGTCACGGGGATTTCTCAACTTCTCGTCGCAGATTCCGATCACGCGGGTGGCGCTGGCGGATCTCCTGCTCGGCCTGCCGGCGCTGACCGGAGGCGCCCGGCTGGATAACCACCAGCACCTGCGCACGGAGAGCTACAACCTCTTTGTCAACGACAGCTATCGGATCGGCACGCGCCTGACGCTCAGCGCGGGCGTGCGCTACGAGTACAACTCACCGCCGGTCGATCGATTCGATCGGGCGAATCTCTTCGATGTCGGGACGGGACAACTGGTCCGGGTCGGGACGGCCGGGATGCCGCGGAGCGGGTATGGCCCGGATCGCAACAATCTGGCGCCGCGGGTCGGCCTGGCGTGGACGCTCGGTCGCGCCGGACGCACGGTCCTGCGCTCCGGGTACGGGGTCTATTATGATCAGGCGCCGCTTGCCCCTGGGGAGGCGCTCTACTTCAACGCCCCCTACTTCGATCTCAACTTCTACTTTTCGCTGCCCGGCTTGCCGCTGACGCTGGCCAATCCCTTTCCCGCCTCGTTTCCGTTTCCCTTGCCGAAGGCCGCCTTTGGCTTTGACAGCCAGCTGCGGACGGCCTATGCCCAGCATTGGAACGTGATCTGGCAGCAGGAGCTGGGCCGCAACCGGGCGATCGAAATTGGGTACGTCGGATCGAAGGGGACCAAACTGCTCTCGACCCGCGACTTCAACCAGCCGCGCCCGAGCGCACGCCAGCCCAATCCGCGCCTCAATCCCCGCTTTGACGAGATCAGCCTGCAGGGCTCGATGGCGGCCTCGAACTATCACGCGCTGCAGGCGACCTTCCAGCAGCGGCTCGTCTGGGGAGGGTCTGCCCTGGCGGGCTACACCTGGGGCAAGTCGATCGACAACGCCTCCGGGATCTTTGCCAGCGCGGGCGACCCGAACTATCCACAGGACAGCGCCAACCTGCGGGCCGAACGTGCCCGGTCCAACTTCGATGTTCGCCATCGATTTTCGCTGGGCACGTCGTGGGAACTGCCCTTTGGGAAGGGCAAGACGTGGTGGTCGACGCCAGGGCTCGGACAGCACTTGCTTGGAGGCTGGCAGGCCGACGCCATTCTGCTGCTCCAGACGGGCCGCCCCTTCACCGTCGCTCTCCTGCCGGAATTTGACAACAGCAATACCGGCCGGGCCAACCTCGGCTTTGGCGCGAACGATCGTCCGAACCTGATCGGGTCTGCTCGAATCGACCGACCGACCCCGGAGCGATGGTTCAACCCGGCGGCGTTTCGTGTCCCTGCCTATGGAAGTTTCGGAAACGCGGGGCGTAACCTCCTCGATGGCCCTGGCTTTCAAAATCTCAACATGGCGCTGCGGCGATCGATCGCGTTGGGTGAGCGGGCCTCGCTGCAGCTGCGCGGCGAGGTCTTCAACCTCTTCAACCACCCGAACTTTGGGCTTCCGGACAACTTTGTCGGCTCGCCTTCGTTCGGGAGCATCGCATCAGCGGAGAGCCCCCGGCGCATCCAGTGGGGGATCAAGATCCTCTTTTAGTCGCAGTTAAGCGGAGGAGTGGTCAAATGGCGGGGGCCGGTTGGGCGGAGACGGACGAAAGTCTGGAGAGGCCAACTGGCTCCCGTTGCCCGTTGGCGAGCCATTTCGTAAAACAGTAAAAGAGGAGTCGCGTCGTGTCTTTTTGAGTAATTAC
>JBEIJP010000158.1:0-6646 GCA_040380245.1 Acidobacteriota bacterium
ATCGGTGGATAGCCCTTGACCTCGGCGTGGCCAGCCCGCTGATCGAAGGGGATCCGCAGGGCCTGCAGGTCGGAGCGCTCTCCCGGCGGATCGAAGAGGAGATGGCCCGCGAAGGGGCGGTCCTCGCGCTGGGGCGCTACAACGAGCCACGATTGCTCTACACCTCTTCTCTCTTCGGCGACGATTCTGAAGAGGCAGGGGAGTGGGCGGAGCGGCGGACAGTGCACCTGGGGATTGATCTCTTTCTTCCGGCAGGGACGGCGGTCTACTCGCCACTCCCGGGACGGATCGTCGTCGCGCACGACAACCGGGCGGCGCTCGATTATGGCCCGGTCCTGATTCTCGAGCACGAAGGGCCGGGTGGAGATCGCTTCTACACGCTCTACGGCCATCTCTCCCGGGAGTCGCTCTGGAGGGGGTCGGTGGGGCAAGAGGTGGAGGCCGGCGAGCAGCTCGGGACGATTGGCTCGTCCGAGGTCAATGGCGGATGGCCGCCCCACCTCCACTTCCAGGTGATCCTCGACCTGCTTGGGCTGGGCGCGGACTTTCCCGGGGTCTGCCGGGCCAGTGAGCGCGCCGTCTGGGGAGCATTCAGCCCCGATCCGGCGCGGCTGCTCGGCTTGCCGGCCGCGGCGCAAGCATCGCCGGAGATTGCCAAAGCGGAGACCCTGGCGCTACGCCGCCGCCGCTTTGGAGGAAACCTGCGCCTCGGGTACCGCGAGCCGCTCAAGATCGTCCGCGGCTGGATGCAGTCGCTCTATGATGAGACCGGACGGGTCTTCCTCGACGCCTACAACAACGTGCCTCACGTGGGCCACTGCCATCCCCGCGTCGTCGAAGCGGGGCGGCGCCAGATGGGGATTCTCAACACCAACACGCGGTATCTGCACGACCTGCTCAACCGCTACGCGGAGCGGCTGGCGGCGACGCTGCCGGAGGGGCTCGACGTTTGCTACTTTGTCAATTCGGCGAGCGAGGCGAATGAGCTGGCGTTGCGTCTGACGCGAGCCTATACCGGTCGGCGGGATCTGATCGTGCTCGAAGCGGCCTATCACGGACACACGACCTCGCTGATCGACATCAGCCCGTACAAGCACGCGGGTCCGGGCGGGGAGGGACCTCCGCCCTGGGTCCACGCGGTGCCGATTCCTGACCTCTACCGCGGGCCTTACCGGGCCGACGATCCGGAGGCGGTCAGGAGGTATCTGGCCCACGTCGAGGAGACGATCGAGCGGATGGAACGGGAGGGGCGCGGCCTGGGAGGCTTCATCGCCGAGACCTGTCCGAGCGTCGGGGGGCAGATCTTCCTGCCTCCCGGGTACCTCGCTGGCGTCTACCAGGCGGTCCGCGCCGCAGGCGGCGTCTGCATCGCCGACGAGGTCCAGACGGGCTATGGGCGGATTGGCAGCTCTTTCTGGGCTTTCGAGGAGCACGGCGTCGTTCCCGACATGGTCGTGCTGGGCAAGCCGATCGGAAATGGCCATCCGATCGGGGCAGTGGTGACGACCCGCGCCATCGCCGACGCCTTTGACAATGGCATGGAGTTCTTCAGCACGTTTGGGGGCAACCCGGTCTCGTGCGCGATCGGTCTGGCGGTGCTGGAGGTCCTCCAGGAGGAGCAGTGGCAGGCGCACGCCTTGCAGGTCGGCCAGCACCTCCTCGCGGGGCTTCGCCCGTTGGTTGGCCGCTTCCCACTGGTCGGAGACGTGCGCGGCTCCGGGCTCTTCCTCGGGGTGGAGATGGTCCATGACCCCCAGCGACGGACACCGGCTCCCGACGAGACGACCTATATCGTCAACCGGATGCGCGACGAGGGGATCCTTCTCGGCTCCGATGGACCTTTTCACAATGTCCTCAAGATTCGTCCCCCGATGCCCTTCTCCACGGCGGACGCTGAGCGGTTGGTGCACACCTTGTCCCGGATCCTCGGGGAGTGCTCCGGGTGACGCACGGGCCCCGGGCTTCTTCAGGTCGTTGGCAGGGGGGAGACCATTGACAAAAACGACGGAATAGAGGGGAGAGATGCCATGACCATTCGACCAACGCGGTGGATCCGTTCCGACTCTGGGGCAACCTGTCTTCTGCTGGGCCTTCTGTTTGGGCTCGCGCTCCTGCTGCCGGCGTCGGCGGGGGCGCAGCAGCCCCCTAGGCGCGAAGTGGAGAGTTACCTGGAGATCTATGACCTCAAGACCGGGCAGCGTCAGGTGGTGCATCGTGAGGAGGGGCGTTTCGAGGCTCCCAACTGGACGAACGACGGCCAATTTCTATTGATCAATCGGCAGGGAAAGCTCTACCGTCTCCCCGTCAAGGGAGGGAGTCCGCAGGAGATTCCGACCGGGTTCGCCAACCAGCTCAACAACGATCACGGCATCTCTCCGGATGGAAAGATGCTGGCGGTCAGCCACAACAATCGCGAAATTGCCCCTCGCGAAAACTCCGCGATCTATGTCGTCCCGATCGAAGGCGGCACTCCCCGTCTCGTGACGCGCCAGGTGCCGTCTTACTGGCACGGCTGGTCTCCGAATGGCCGCCTCCTCGCCTATGTTGCCAAACGGAATGGGGACTTCAACATCTTCACGATTCCCGTCGAGGGAGGGGAGGAGCGGCAGTTGACCGACGCGCCGGGGCTCGACGATGGCCCTGACTACACGCCCGATGGACGGTCCATCTACTTCAACTCGGTCCGAAGCGGCAAGATGCAGATCTGGCGGATGAGGGCGGATGGGAGCGAGCAGACGCAGGTGACAGCCGATGGCTTCAACAACTGGTTTCCCCACCCGTCGCCCGATGGAAAGAGAGTGGTCTTTCTCAGCTATCTGGAGCCGATCGATCCGGCGACCCATCCAGCGAACCAGCCGGTCGCCCTGCGCTTGCTCGATCTGGCGACGGGAGAGGTCCGTGAGCTCTGCCGATTGATGGGGGGACAGGGGACGATCAATGTGCCGAGCTGGTCGCCGGATGGTCAACGCTTCGCGTTTGTCTCGTATCGGTGGCTGTCTGCGGAGCCGGCCACGCGCTGAGAGCCCGCAGTCGATCGGCGAGAAAGGTCTCTTCCTCGGGATGGACGGTCCGCAGATCGAGGAGGAGATGGTCCCCCTCGATGCGCCCAATGATCGCGGGGCTCTGCTGGCGCAGCCACGTCTCCAACTGATCGGCGGAGAGGGTCGGGTGGGCTACGCGGACGACGACGCTTGGCAGCTGGACCTCCGGGGCGGAGCCGCCACCGACGACGGAGCTCCCCTCGATCGCCTGGAGGCGGAGGGGGAGAATGTCCGCGGCGGTCCGCTCGAGGAAGCGCGTGACGCGTGCCGCCGTCTCCTCCCGGGTCGCGTGGAGCGCCGCCAGCGCGGGGATCTCCTCGCGCGCCGCTCCGCGCAGGTAGGATGCGACGGTGGCTTCGAGCGCGGCGTAGGTCAGCTTGTCGACGCGCAGCGCGCGCATCAACGGGTTGGTCTTGATGCGCTGCAGGTGGGCCGCCTCGCCGACGATGATGCCACACTGCGGGCCGCCGAGCAGTTTGTCGCCGCTGAAGGCGACGACGGAGACCCCGGCGGCAAGCGACTGGGCGGCGGTTGGCTCTTCGGGAATGCCGATCGGGCGAAGGTCGACGAGGCTGCCGCTGCCCAGGTCCTCGAAGAGCGGGACGTGATGCGCGCGGGCCAGATCGGCCAGTTCGCTCAACTCGGGTTTGCGGGTGAAGCCGATGATGCGGTAGTTGGAGGGATGCACCCGGAGGATGAGCCTGGTCTCGGGAGTGATCGCCGCTTCGTAGTCGCTGAGGCGGGTCCGATTGGTCGTCCCGACCTCGCGCAGGCGGGCCCCCGACTTGGCGATGACGTCCGGGATCCGGAACGAGCCGCCGATCTCGACCAGCTCCCCGCGGGAGATGATCACCTCTCCACCCTCGGCCAGGGCGTTGAGGGTCAGCAGGACCGCCGCCGCGCAGTTGTTGACAACGGCCGTCGCGGGAGCGGAGAGCAGATCCCCGAGCATCGCTTCGAGCCCCGTTCCGCGCTTCCCGCGTTTGCCGGTGGTCAGGTCATATTCGAGGTTACAGTAACCGGAGGCGATCTCGCGGATCGCCTCGATCGCGATCGGCGCCAGGGGAGCGCGCCCAAGGTTGGTGTGGAGGACGACGCCAGTGGCGTTGATGACGCGCTGGGTCTGCCGCCGGGTCCGACCGTCGAGCCGACGGTGCAGACGCCCGAGGAGTTCCTCGCGGATCACTTCCGGTGGACCGGGCAAAGTGCCATGCTCCAGCCAGGTCTGCCGCAGGTCGGCGAGGGCTTCGCGCAGGCGGTCGCGCACCTGATCCCGGCCGTAACGCCCGATGGCCACCTCCAGGGCGGGCAGGCGGAGCAGCTGATCGACCGAGGGGAGCGCTCGCAGGATCTCCTGGCGGTTCATCGGTTGGCTCATGGTCTGTCTCCCTTCTACGGTCACAGAGGGGGGCGAAGGGGGACGCTGCCTTACTGGGGCGCCTCCCGCGGCAGGATCATCCGGGTCAGTTCGAGGATCTGCTGGTGGATGGTCCCATTGCTCGCGACAATGCCCCGCAGGTTGCGTACCCCTTGCCCGAGATAGTCGAGGGGGTCTCCGTTGAGATCGGTGATCGTTCCACCCGCTTCGCGGAGAATGGCTTCCGGGCCGCAGGTGTCCCAGAGGTTGGTCTGCTGCGCCGGGTGAAGGTAGAGGTGCGCCCGACCCTCGGCGAGCATCCCCATCTTCAAACCGACGCTGCCCGACTGAATGATATGAGGAATGCCCAGTTGCGCCATGATCTGGTTGACGACGGGGCTGCTGTGCGAGCGGCTCATTGCCGACGACATACGCGCCGGGACTCGTTCCGGATCGACCTGCAATCGTTTGGTCGACCAGGCCTCCTCGACGAACGCTCCCCGGCCCACGGTCGAGAAGAAGAGCCGATCGACCGCCGCGTGGTAGACGACGCCGAGGTGGGGCACCCCGGCGATCGTCAGCCCGATCTGGACGGAGAACTCCGGAATCCGCTCGATGAACTGCTTGGTGCCGTCCATCGGGTCGATCATCCAGACCCGCTCGCGGGTCAGGCGGGATCCATCGTCCGGGGCCTCCTCCGAGAGGATCCCATCCCCGGGGAAGAGGCGGGAGAGCCCATCGACGAGATGCCGATTGGCGGCACGGTCGGCCGCCGTCACCGGGTCGTCCTCCCCTTTCCATTCGACCGTCGTCGGTTGCTGGTAGTATTCGAGGAGGATCTGTCCGGCTTCCCGGGCCAGTCTCCGCGCTACCTCGAGCTCAAGTTCCAGGGGGGGCGTGCTCATGACGATACCAGGTGCCTCGCTGCTGCTGGGAGCGGTTGGCTGGTGGGTGACGTGTCGTGGCTGGAGGGCAGTGCCTCCGTTTTCCAGGATCGTGATTCCGCCGGTTCCCCGCGTAAAGTGCCAGTCTACCCCATCCCGCCGGAAAGCGAAAATCGTTGTCAGCGGCTCGCTGGAAGGGAAACGGGCGAGAAGGCCTGATTGACAATCGTGCGGAGCCCATTCAATATTCGACTTTCAATCCGTTCGGTCTGCCAAGGGAGGCGAATGAGATATTACGATATCACCGTTCCGATCTCGAACCATCTTCCCGTCTATCCGGGCGACCTGCCGGTCAAGGTCACGCCGGTACAGTCGTTCGAGGCGGGCGACGGGGTCTGCGTCTCCCATCTCAGTCTGAGCACTCACATTGGAACCCACATCGACCCGCCCGCCCATTTTCTGCGCGAAGGACGAACGATCGATCGATTGTCCCTCGACAGCCTGATCGGGCCTTGCCGAGTGCTCGAGACGGGGGAGGTCGATGTCATCGACGCCGCCTGGTTGGCGCAGGCTCCGTGGGAGGGCGTCTCGCGCCTGCTCTTCAAGACAAAGAATGGCCGCTTCTGGCCGACGGACCCGGGTTTTCACCGGGAGTATGTCTACCTCGAAGCGGACGCGGCGCGCCTGCTGGTCGACCGAGGCGTCTGTCTGGTCGGGATCGACTACCTCTCGGTCGAGAAGTTCGACTTCGAGGAGCCGGAGACCCATCGGACACTGCTCGCCGGCGAGGTGGTGATCGTCGAAGGGCTCGATCTGCGCGAAGTTCCGGCGGGCGACTACGATCTCTTCTGTCTGCCGCTGCGCATTGCCGGCGGGGACGGCGCCCCGGCGCGTGTGGTCCTGCGCCAGTCCTGAGTCTTCCCTGGGGGAGAATCGGTCCTCGCTTGTGGGGGCGCGCTCACCCCGTCTGCTCTACTGTGATCAGAGAATCGAAAAGGAGTTGTCATGGCCATTCCAACCGCGCTCGAGCAATCGCTCGGCAATTGGGAGCGAATTCATAAACAGACGCTGCGCCTGATCAAGGTGACGCCGGACGATCGATATGACTGGAAGCCGACCGACTCGGCGATGACGCTCGGCGAGCTGGTCAACCATCTCTATCAAGCGGACCTCGGATTTGCCGAAGCGCTGGCGACCGGGGCCTATCCCTCGGACCCTCCGAGCTACTCGAACACGGCCGAACTGGTCGCGGCCTACGGGGCCTCGCACGCCGCAGGGGTCGAGAAGGTGAAGGCGATCCCGCCGGCGGCGTGGGAAGAGATGATCGCGCCCTTCGGACCAAAGTCGACGATGCCGCGATTCGC
>JBEIJP010000159.1:0-6645 GCA_040380245.1 Acidobacteriota bacterium
GCACAGCCGGTATGGAGCGAGCCTGGAGGCCTTTACGGAGGTCGCGCTCGTCTACTACCAGCAGGAGAATCGCGAGCTGGTCTCGATCTCCTCGTGCGACATTCTGCGCTCCCCCTGGCGGGCCGGGGTCAGTAGCGAGCGGTTGGCCGTCTACCACTATCTGTCGGAGCTGATCGCCGAGTTTCTGCCGGAGCAGGAGCCGAACGAGCGTATCTACCGCCTGATCGCCGCGACGTTGCGCACGATCGAGGACGCGTCCGCCGAGCGGCTCCTCTGGGTGGTTCGGTACTTCGAGATCTGGTTGCTCAAGCTCTCCGGCTTCTGTCCGGATTGGCGCGTCTGCGCGGAGTGTGAGGTCAACCTGATGGAAGCCGGAGCGATCTGGCTGACTCCGGAGGGGATGCCCCAATGTGCGGATTGTAGTGGCCGGGTGGGAGATCCACTGACGGGTCCTGCCTGGACGATGGTCCGGCAGATCCTGACGTTGCCGCCCCAGGCCTTTCTGGCGGCGTCAGGTGATTGGCGAGCCCTGCCACAGGTCGGAGGGCTGACGGTTCGACTGATTCAGAGAGTTCTCGAGCGGGAACTGCGCTCATATCAATTTTTAGACCGGTTGCGGCCGGTGGAATCCACGGTCACCCGTGGTACCTGACCTCTTCCCAGGGGTGTCATCCGGGAAGGGGAGTTCAAGCCCAGTTGGCAAATACAAATACCAAGGGAGAGAGAGCGAATACGATGACTACGAAATACGTCTATCTGTTTGCGGATGGAGTGGCCGAGGGAACCGGCACCATGAAGGACCTGCTCGGAGGGAAAGGGGCCGGGTTGGCTGAGATGACCAGCGCGGGCCTGCCGGTGCCGCCGGGCTTCACGGTGACGACCGAAGCCTGTACCGCCTACAACCGGTCCGGGGAGAAGATCACCAGCGACATCTGGTCGCAGATTCTCAAGGCGATGGCCCGGATCGAAGAGGTCACGGGAAAAAAACTGGGCGGAACCGAGAGCCCACTCCTCGTCTCGGTCCGTTCCGGCGCGAAGTTCTCCATGCCAGGGATGATGGACACCATCCTCAATCTGGGATTGAACGACGAGACCCGAGCCGCGCTGGCCAGGCTGACCGGCAATGAGCGCTTTTCGTACGATGCCTACCGCCGCTTCATCCAGCTCTTTGGCAAGATCGTCCTCGGCATCGACGCCGAGAAGTTCGAGCACAAGTTCGACGAGTACAAGAAGAAGCTGGGCGTAACCGAAGACACCCACGTTGGGGCCGAGACCCTCGCGCAGCTGATCGAGGACTACAAGGCGATCGTTCGCCGCGAGACGGGGAAAGACTTCCCGACCGACCCCTACCAGCAGCTTCGTCTGTCGATCGAGGCCGTCTTCAAGTCGTGGAATGGCCGCCGGGCGCGCGACTACCGCCGGGTGCACAAGATTTCGGACGATCTCGGCACCGGGGTCAACATCATGATGATGGCCTTCGGCAACCTCGGCGAGGACTCCGGGACGGGCGTGGCCTTCACGCGTGACGTCGCGACCGGGGAGCGGATCCTCTACGGGGAGTACCTCCAGAACGCCCAGGGCGAGGATGTTGTCGCCGGCATTCGGACCCCGAAGAAGATCTCCCAGCTCCAGCAGGAGATGCCGCGCGTCTACGACGAATTTGTCAAGGTCGCCGAGCGGCTCGAGAAGCACTACGCCGATGTCCAGGACCTTGAGTTCACCATCGAGAAGGGCAAGCTCTACATGCTGCAGACGCGCAACGCCAAGCGAACCGGCAAGGCGGCGGTGCGCATTGCGGTCGAGATGGTTGGAGAGGGATTGATCGACAAGGCGACGGCCGTCTCCCGGGTCGAGCCGGCGCAGCTCGACCAGCTCCTCCACCCGATGGTCGACCCGAAGGCCGACGTCGATCTCCTGGCGACCGGACTGCCGGCCTCTCCGGGAGCGGCCTATGGCCAGGTCGTCTTCGATCCGGATACCGCGGAGGAGATGGGCAAGGCTGGAGAGAAGGTCATCCTCGTCCGGACCGAGACCTCGCCGGAAGACTTCCACGGGATGGTGCTGGCGCAGGCGATCCTGACCTCGCGCGGCGGGATGACCTCCCACGCCGCGGTGGTGGCGCGCGGAATGGGCAAGTGCTGCGTCGCTGGGGCGGGCGATGTCGTCGTCGACTATCCCAATCAGCAGTTCAAGGTGGGGGATAGGGTTGTTCGCAAGGGCGACTGGATCACCCTCGATGGCTCGACGGGGCGGATCATGGCCGGACAGGTTTCGCTGATTCTCCCGGAGATCAGCGGCCACTTCAAGAGTCTCATGGAGTGGGTTGACGAGATCCGCACGATTGGCGTGCGCGCCAACGCCGATACGCCGAAGGACGCGACGGTGGCCCGCGGCTTCGGCGCTGAAGGCATCGGCCTCTGCCGGACCGAGCACATGTTCTTCGAAGAGAGCCGCATCGACAGTGTCCGTCAGATGATTCTCTCGTCGAGCGAGTACAAGGCGATCGAGAAGCAGCTGCTCGCCGCCAAGGCCGATCTGGCCAAGGCCTCCAAGGAGAAGAAGGCCGAGGTCAGAAAGACGGTCAAGGAGATCGAGAAGAAGCTCAAGCGGCCCGCCGCCTTCTACAAGGGCGCTCTCGACTCGCTCCTCAAGTTGCAGCGGGAGGACTTCATCGGCATCTTCCGCGCCATGAACGGCTACCCGGTGACGATCCGGACCCTCGATCCGCCGCTCCACGAGTACCTGCCCCACACCGACAAGGATATGAAGGAGCTCTCCAAGAAGATTCGCATGCCCTTCAAGGAGCTCAAGGCCCGGACCGAGCAGCTGCATGAGTTCAATCCGATGCTGGGCCATCGTGGATGCCGGTTGGGCATCGTCTTCCCGGAGATCACCGAGATGCAGGCCCGGGCCATCCTCGAGGCCGCGGTCGCCGTCAAGGCCGAGGGCGTGATCGTCAAGCCCGAGATCATGATTCCGCTCGTCGGCAATGTCACCGAACTCAAGGCCCAGGAGGAGGTCGTCCGCCGCGTGGCGAATCAGGTCTTCGCGGAGAAGGGGGATTCGGTCGAGTACCTCGTCGGCACGATGATCGAACTGCCCCGCGCGGCCGTTACTGCCGATCGCATCGCCGAAGTCGCCGAGTTCTTCAGCTTCGGCACCAACGACCTGACCCAGACGACCATGGGGCTCAGTCGCGACGACTCCGGTCGCTTCCTGCCCTTCTACGTCGAGAACAAGATCCTTCCGGATGACCCCTTCCAGACCCTTGATCAGGAAGGCGTCGGGGAGCTGGTCCGTCTCGGCATTCAGAAAGGTCGCTCGACCCGTTCCGGGCTCAAGATCGGAATCTGCGGGGAGCACGGAGGCGACCCCGCTTCGGTCATCTTCTGCCACCAGGTCGGCATGAACTATGTCAGCTGCTCCCCCTACCGGGTGCCGATTGCCCTGCTCGCCGCCGCGCACGCCGCTCTCGCGGACCGTCGCGGAGGCGCGGCCGGGACGACGACTGCCTGATCCGGCTGGCCGTCTCTTCTCTTTTTTCCAGAGGCCTCTCCGCCATCACGCGGAGGGGCCTCCCCTTATCTCTGCCAGCCTTACCACCTTTTACAAAAATTTGAATTTGTCACCCGAGATTTCGCATGTCGAAGGGATCGGTGTGTTTGGTGCTGTCTGGGAAGGTATTGAAAAGACAGAGGTTATTACGGAGAGGCGCTGCGCAGCTCCCCTGGTACGAAGTTTGCCTTTACTCTGTTGTTCGATTGTAGCTCGTGAATAGAAACGTGTCTTCTTAGAGACGATGAGAGTCTGACATCCACTGGCGGGGCACACTCGCCAGGACTGACCAGGACTCGGGGCACTTGATCACGAGATGATTCACGGGCAGTGAACCCGTGATCCTGGCAGGAAGTAAGTCATCATGTGGAGGGAAAGAATGAGAAAGTATTTTGGAGCAATCGCGCTTGCGCTGACGTTGCTCGTCACAGGGGCGGGGAACCTCTTCGCCCAGGCGACCTCCGGCTCGATCTCCGGTGTGGTCACAGACGAGCAGCAGGGGGTGGTCGCCAATGCGACCGTCACGGTCCGCAATACCGGGACCAACGAGTCCCGATCGGCCGCGGCCGATGCCGAGGGACGGTATCGCTTCCCGAACCTGCCGATTGGCAACTATGAGGTCTCGGTCGAGGCGCAGGGCTTTGGCAAGTATCTCCGGACCGGAATCGAGCTGCTGCTCAACCAGCAGGCGGTAGTCAACGCCGTGCTCAAGCCGGCCGGGGTGCAGGAGGTGGTGACCATCGAGGAGAACGCCTCCCTGCTCAACACCAGCAACGCCGAGGTCAGCACCCGTTTCGACAGCAAGCGGCTCTCCGAGCTGCCGCTGGCCCCGAACCGCAACGTGCTCAACATCGCCCTCTCGGCGGCCGGCGTCAGCCAGCTCGGCAGCGGCCAGACCGGATTTGCCAACGGCATCAACTTCTCGGTCAACGGCATGCGCCTGCGCTCGAACAACTTCATGCTCGACGGACAGGACAGCAACGATCCGAGCGTGACCGGTTCGCAGCAGCCGCTCAACAACCCTGACGTGGTTCAGGAGTTCCGGCTCGTCACCAACCAGTTTGCCGCCGAATTCGGTCGTGCCGCTGGGGCGGTGGTCAACATCGTCACCAAGTCCGGCAGCAACGAATTCCACGGTTCGGCCTTCTGGTTCAACAACAACAACGTCATGAACGCGCGGAGCAACCTCGACAAGGCGGCTCGCTTCACCGAGGCCCCGCGTCGCAACGAGAACCAGTTCGGCGGAACGCTCGGTGGTCCGGTGATCAAGGATCGGACCTTCTTCTTCGGGTCCTACCAGCGGTGGACCGACCGACAGTTGGGCGCAGGGTTCACGATCAACGGTGTTCCGACTGAGGCGGGACGCCAGATCCTGCAGCAGCAGGCTGGGTCGCGGCCGCAGGTCGCCGCGCTGCTCCGCTTCCTCCCGGCCGCGACAAGCGCCAACAATCGCAACGCCAGCTTCGCGGTGGGCGGCAACACGTTCCAGGTTCCGCTCGGTTCCCTGACCGGCGCCAACTCGATCAAGTTCGACAATGATCAGTGGTCGACCCGTATCGACCATCGCTTCAATGACAAGCACAGCCTCAACGCTCGCTACTTCTTCAACAACGAGAGCAGCACCGGATCGGGGCAGGCGACTCCCACTGGTCTGGCCAACGTGGTGACGACCCGGAATCAGTCGGCCAACGTCGGCGTCTCGAGCATTCTCAGCGACAAGCTGGTCAATGAGTTCCGCTTTGCCTACCAGCGGTTTGGCTCTGTCACCAATGCGCAGAACCCCGAGTCCGAGTCGATTCCGTCGATCGAGATCAACGAGCTGGGTCTGATTGGATTCAACGCCGCCGGCTCGCGCACGGCGATCGGACTGGCGGTCAACTTGCCGCAGTTCCGCTTCAACAACACCTACCAGATTCTCGACAACCTCTCCTACACCCGGGGGGATCACTCGATGAAGTTTGGGTTCGACTTCCGTCGGGTCCAGGTCAAGAGCTTCTTCCTCCCGACGATTCGCGGCCGTCTCGCCTATGCGACCCTCGCCGATTACGTCAACGACGTGGCGATCGCCTCGGCGGTCAACAAGCCCGTCCGGGGTGGTCAGGAGATCCAGTATTACGACTGGTATGACTACTTCTTCTACGCCCAGGACGAGTGGAAGGTCTCGCCGACCTTTACGCTCAGCTTCGGTCTGCGCTACGAGACGCCGGGCAACTCGATCGACTCCCTGGTTCCGTTGAGCCAGTCGATCGTCGCGGCCAACAGCAATGATCAGCGCTTCGCCTTCACGCCGGTGCCGAAGCGGGACTTCAACAACTTCCAGCCCCGGTTTGGTTTCAACTGGAACCCCCGGACAAGCAAGGACGGGATCGTTGGCCTCTTGACCGGTGGAGACAAGACCGTGGTTCGCGGAGGATACTCGCGGACGAACGATTACGGCTTCATCAACATCAACCTCAACATCGCCAGCGCCTTCCCGTTCGTGGCGGCACTCAACCCCTCGTTGACCAACGCCTACACCAACCTGCAGAACGCGACCTTCACGGGTGATCCGCTGCAGATCACGCGCACGATTGTCGGGGATGACTTCCGTTCGCCCTACGCCGACCAGTTCAGCCTCGAGGTCCAGCGCGAGGTGGCCAAGGACTGGGTCTTCCGTCTTGGCTATGTCGGAACCAAGGGAACGGCCCTCTTCCAGACGGTCGATGGCAACCCGGCCTTGCCGCGCAACAGCCGGACTGAGCCGCTCCGCCGGCAGGATCCGACGCGTGGCATCATCCGCCTGCGCTGCAACTGCGCCGAGTCGATCTACCACTCGCTCCAGACCAGCCTGGAGAAGCGGTTGACCAACAACTTCAGCTTCGGGATGCACTACACCTGGAGCTCCTTCATCGACACGGCTTCGGAGATCTTCAACCCACAACCGCAGGGAGAGGTCGCTGTTCCGCAGGATTCGTTCAATCGGGATGCCGATCGGGCCCGGTCGAGCTATGACCGTCCGCATCGCTTCACCGCCAACTTCGTCTATGAGCTGCCCTTCTTCCGGGATCAGAAGGGGGTGGTTGGACGGTTCCTCGGTGGGTGGCAGACCAA
>JBEIJP010000160.1:0-6572 GCA_040380245.1 Acidobacteriota bacterium
CCGACAGTCACCGACTGGCTGCGTTGCACGGCATCCTGCCGGATCCGCTTCTCTTGCTCACTCTTCCATTCAGCGAGAGCCCGCCGGGCTTCCCGCCAGGCCAGCTCCCGCTGCTGACGTCGAACGGTCACTAAATCCTGCTGTCGCCACTGCTCGAAGCGTTCGTGCGCTTCGAGAACGGCTTCGCGCTGCGCCCGGGCCACCAGTGCGGCCAGTTCGCGATCCCGCCATTGCGCGAAGCGGGCCTCCTCCCGGCGGACGACCTCGGCCTCCATCTGGCGGCGCCACTCGTCCCTACTCTGCTCCCCCTTCGTCTCCCTCTCCCACCGAAGCCGCATCAGGCGGTACCCCAGCCAGAGAAGGGCTCCGACCGTCGCCACCAGACACAAGAGCAGGACAATGACGATCGTCTCCACGCGCCCCCTCCCACCCAATCAATCAGGCGACCCGCGATGCATCACGCCGAGAGGAGGGCGCGGATGGCGTGAGCACAATGACCGGGATCCGCCGCTCTCCCGCCCGGTGGCGATAGGCTTCGTAACCAGCGTAGACCTCGACCGCCCGACGCCAGCAGACCGCCCGTTCTTCCCCCTCCGCTTCGTGGGCCACGTACTCGTGGACAAGCCCCCCCCGCAGCAACTGAACGCGCGGATGGGCTCGCAGATTGTGGTACCAGGCCGGATGGCGCTCCTGCCCCCAGTTCGAGGCGATCAGAATGTAGCTCCCCTGATCGCAGGGGATGCCCACCAGCGGATTCTCGCGGGGAACCCCGCTGCGCGCGCCCACCGTCCGCAGGGTGACGATCGGAAATCCTGTCATCAGACTGGTCAGCGAAGTCCGACCACGCGACCAGCGAATCAACTGCCGATCGAGAAAGGGCAGGCAGAGCGAGAAGAACCGGGTCACGGGGCGAATCGCCGCGATCCGTTGCACCAGAAGCTGCCAGCGATGGGGATGATCAGAATGGACGGCCATGGCCTCCTCCGTCGGGCACCTGGGCTGGGCTAGGAGCGGCCCAGAAGGCGCTTCACTTCCGCCGACACGTGCGGCCCGGTGAACCCAAACTTCTCCATCAGAATCTGATAGGGAGCCGAGGCGCCAAAGCGATCGAGCCCAATCACCGTGCCCCGGTCCCCAACATACCGGCTCCAGCCGAGCGTCACCCCCGCCTCGATCGCGACCCGAACGGGGACCGTGGGCGGGAGAACCTCCTCGCGGTAGGCCGTGGACTGACGCTCAAAGAGCTCCCAACTCGGCATACTGACGACATTGGCCCCGATCCCTTCCGCGGCGAGGATCTCTTGCGCGTCGATGGCCACCGCGACTTCCGATCCCGTCGCGATCAGAAGGGCCTCCACCCGCCCGGTCGGGCTTGGGCTGAGCACATAGGCGCCCCGGGTCAGCCCTTCCGCCGAGGCGTAGCGGGTCCGATCGAAGACCGGCAGCTTCTGGCGAGTCAGCGCGAGCGCCGTCGGGCCGTGCTGTTGACCAATCGCCACTCGCCACGCCACCGCCGTCTCGTTGGCGTCGGCTGGCCGGATCATCGTCAGGTTCGGCACCAGGCGCAGCCCCATCAACTGCTCGATCGGCTGATGGGTCGGGCCGTCCTCCCCCAGTCCGATGCTGTCGTGCGTATAGACGTAGATCGTCGGCAGGCCCATCATCGCCGCCATCCGCACCGCCGGGCGCATGTAGTCATAAAAGACCATGAAGGTCCCGCCGAAGGGGATCAGCGGCCGGGTCAGGGCCATCCCGTTCATGACCGAGCCCATCCCGTGCTCCCGGACACCAAAGTGGAAATTGCGCCCCTCGTAATGGCCGGGCTGAAACTCCCCGAGTCCCTCCAGAAAAGTGTTGTTCGAGGGGCGCAGATCGGCCGATCCACCCAGCAGCATCGGCAGGACTTTGGCAAAGGCGTTGAGCACCTTCCCAGAGGCTTCGCGAGTCGCCATCGGCTTGTCGCTCGGAAAGACCGGCATCGCCGCTTCCCACTGCGGAGGCAGCTCGCCCCGCTCCCACTGCGCCCATTCCGCCGCTTCAGCCGGATAGGCCGCCTGATAGGCGGCCAACTGCTCACGCCAGGCCGCCTCCCACTGCTGCCCACGGTCGATCGCGGTCCGAAAATGGGCCAGGACATCAGCGGGAACGGTGAAGGGCTCCGCCTCGGTCCACCCCAGGTTCTCCTTGGTCAACCGGACCTCTTCGACGCCAAGCGGCTCTCCGTGCGCCTTGGCGCTGCCCGCCTTGTTGGGACTGCCATAGCCGATCACCGAGCGGACACAGATGATCGAGGGACGCGGATCGGCCTGTGCCGCTCGGATCGCCGCATCGATACCGTCGAGGTCGTTCCCGTCGGCCACGGTCTGGACGTGCCAGCCGTAGGCTTCAAACCGCCTGGCCCGGTCCTCAGTGAACGCGAGACTGGTCCGCCCATCGATCGAGATCCCGTTGTCATCGTAGAGGTAGATCAACCGCCCCAGCCGCAGGTGGCCTGCCATCGAAGCCGCTTCGGCCGCGACCCCCTCCATCAGATCCCCGTCCGAGACGATCGCGTAGACAAAGTAATCGAAGAGGCGATGGTCCGGCCGATCGAACCGGGCTGAGACTACCTCCGCGCCAATCGCCAGCCCAACCCCGTTGGCAAAGCCCTGCCCGAGCGGCCCGGTCGTCGTCTCGATCGCTTCGGACAGTTCACATTCCGGATGGCCCGGCGTCAGGCTCCCCCACTGCCGAAACTGTTGCAGCTGCTCGATCGGATAGTCCTCGTAGCCGGTCAAATGAAGAAGGCTGTAGAGCAGCATCGACCCATGCCCGGCCGAGAGGACAAATCGATCCCGATTGGGCCAGCGGGGGTGTCGCGGGTTGTGCCGGAGAAAGCGAGTCCACAGCACATAGGACGCCGCCGCCATGCCCATCGGCATCCCGGGGTGACCGGAGTTGGCCTTCTGTACCCCATCCATCGCCAGGGTGCGAATCGCGTTGATGGCCCGTTGCTCAAGTGATGTCTGTTCTGTCATCCGTCCCTCGTCTCGCTCAGAGTGGTCATGAGGACTTGTTGTCGGTTCCCCCCCATCGTCAATGGACTTGTTGGCTGTCCAGGGGGGTCGACGGCGGCGTCTCCTCGGCCAGCACGACCGACAGCTCCTTCTCAGCCAGCAGCGTCGAATCGAGGAGAGTCTGGACGACGTAACGTCCCGTCTGCAGAAAAGCGGTATTGATAAAAACAGTCACATTGTCGGCAAACCCACCTTCCGGCAATGTCAGACTGGAAGGCTGTGAAATGGCGACGGTTTGCCGCCGGTCCGGCGTCAAAATGCGAACTTCGGTCAAATGTTGCCCTTCCCCTGTCCAATGGTTGAGCACCGCCAACTTGATCATCGTCACCGGAACCTGGGGAACGACCAGGTTGTGCATCACCCCCATCAGGCTCAGGCGACCTGTCGCTTCGACCCGGATATCCTCACATAAGATGGTGTATTCCAGTTTCAATCTCGTTCTGCCTTTCCAACCCACCCAATCGTCCAATCGAAGCTGCCGGCCCTCTGCGTCAGGGGGACGTGGCCGCGGGCCACGTACGGCACCTACCCACAAATGACGCATCATACGGCAAGACTACCAGGAAACCTAGACTGAAAAGTCCTACTCAGCTCCTGCGGCAGAGGATCGATCAATCGACGAGGAGCTGGACCGCCTTGAGTCCAATCGAGACCCGATCCCCCGGCGCGAGTCGCAGCGTCTGCGCCTCCCATTTGGTGCGGAAGACCTTGATTCGGACGGGCCTCTCCAGGCCGTCCTCGCCGCCTGCTCCTGGCTGGGCATCGACCCTCTCACCAGGCGCGAGGCCAATCACCAGCCACTCACTCGCCCCCGAAAAGGTCACCTCGAGCACCTCTCCCAACCCGAGCGACAGGCCGGCCTCCCGCTCTTCGCCAGGGCGATCCGCCGCGCCGAGCAGAACATCCTCCGGGCGAAAGACCACTTTGAGGGGCTGACCGGTATGCCAGGCCCGGGCCGAGCTCGCCCCCTCCACCAACAGCTGACGATCGCCGGCGAGAAGAACGTGGCCCTGCTCCCACTGGCCTGTCAACACATTGGCGGCTCCCAGGAAGGTGGCGACAAACTCTGTCCGTGGATGCTCATAGATCTCTCGCGGAGTTCCGATCTGCTCGACCCGGCCCTGATTGAGAATGGCGACCTGATCCCCAAGCTCCATCGCCTCCTCCTGGTCGTGGGTGATGAAGAGGGCCGGGATCCGGAGTCGCTGGAGCAGACGGCGAATCTCCCGCCGCAACCCGACCCGAGTCTGTGGATCGAGGGCGCTGAACGACTCATCAAAGAGGAGCATCGCCGGCTGATAGGCCAGGGCGCGCGCGATGGCGACCCGTTGCTGCTGCCCGCCAGAGAGCTGCGCGGGGTACTTCTCACGCTGCTCCGACAACCCCACCAGCTCGAGCAGGCCAAGGGCGACCTTGACCCACTCGGCACGCTTCACACCACGAATCCGCAAGCCAAATCCGATATTTTCGACGACGGTCATGCCGGGAAAGAGCGCATAGTGCTGGAAGATCACCCCGATGTTGCGGTCGCGCGCGCGCAGGGGATCGACCCGGCGCCCACGCAGGTAGATCTCCCCCCGATCCGGTTTCTCGAGACCGGCGATCAGCCGGAGAATCGTCGTCTTGCCGCTCCCGGAGTGGCCGAGCAGCACCAGGCTCTGCCCCTCCGCAATCGAGAAGGTCACCTCATCGAGCACGGGCTCTTCGCCAAACCTCTTGCTCACCCCTCGCACGGAGAGTGCGTCCGACGTTGCCCCACCGCCTGCTGATCTCGGCTCTTCCATGCCCCGCTCCCGTTACCCATCTATTGATCGACCCGGCCTCACGTCCGACCGAACCGACCCCGCGTCAGGAGAATCACCGAGAAGATCACGAACGAGAGGGCCGCGAGCACGGCGGCGATCGCGTTGGCCCCTTCGATGTCTCCCTCGTTGAACTTGGTGAAGATGTAGAGAGGCGCGGTCTGGGTCCGCATCGGCAGGTTCCCGCTGACCATGATCGTCGACCCAAACTCCCCGATCGAACGCGCGAAAGTGAGCAATGCCCCGGTCAAAATGGCGCCGCGGAGGCTCGGCAGGACGACATACCGGAAGGTCTGCCATCGTGTCGCGCCCATCGTCTCCGCCGCGTCCTCATAATGGGTGTCGAGGTTGTCGAGCGCCGGCTTGATCACCCCGAAGGCCAGGGGAAAGGTCACGAAGATGTTGGCCAGGATGATCGCCGCGGTCGTGAACATGATCTGGTACTCGGTCCGCTCCAGAAATTGCCCGAGCAGTCCGCTGCGCCCCCAGAGCAGCAGCAGGGCGAATCCGGCCACCGCCGTCGGAATGGCCGTCGGCAGACTGATCGTGATCATCAACGCCGTCGAACCTCGAAAGCGGTATTTGCTCATGACATATGCCGCGATGATCCCGAAAAAGACATTGCAGATCGTCGCGACAGCGCTCGTCAGCAGGCTGAGCCGCAGAGAGAAGAGGGCCGCCGGCGCCATCAACGCCTGCCAGAAATGGGTCGGCCCCTTGCTCAAGCCGTAGATGAAGATCGAACTGAGCGGCAGAATGACCAGCGGCACCATCGCGAAGAGGATCAGCGAGATCCCGACCGGGCGAGCGACGTCGACCGGGTAGGGCAAAGCAAGCGCCCCACCTCGCGACCACGGTCCCGGCCTTCTGGATTGATTGCCGAGCTTATCGTCTGCCATCCAGTCCACTCCCAGTTCACTTCCAGTTCATCACTTGCCGTTTCCAGACCGCCTCGACGATCTCTGGATAAGCCCGCTGCCATCCCCCCATATCAGCGACTCGAAAGGCGAAGGGGATGCGCTGAAACGATCGATTGAGATCGTCGTCGGTCACCGAACGAAAATGGGCCCGCACCCAGGCTTCCTGCGCGGGTCGCTCCCAGAGAGAGCGAACAAAGAGCTCGACGATCGCATACTTCGCCGGAGACATTGGGTGATCCGGATGCTGGATGATCACCACGGGGTGTTCGGAATAGACCGTGATCGACGGGATGACCATCTCGTAGTCGGAGGACTTGTTGAGCAGCTGCAGCGCCTCCATCTCATAGGTGATCAGCGCGTCCCCCTCCTTGCGCTCGAACTGGGTGCGCGCCTCGCGGGCTGAACCCGGGGTCGAGACCACATTCTTCCAGACTGCCTGAAGGGTCGCCAGGGCGCGTGCCGGGTCGGCTCGGCCTTCGCGACGTTCGATCTTGCGCAGCTCTGCGCCGTAGACGGCCAGCAGGGCCCACTGACCCGCGCCGGAAGCGATCGGGTCGCAGTGGATCAGGCGAAGCCGCGCACGCCCCAGGTCGGAAAACTCGCGAATCCGGAATGGATTGCCTTTGCGGACCAGAATCACCATCGGACTGACGTGCACGATTCCCGCGTGAGGCAACTCCCGCCAGCGATGCGTCGTCGTCCGTGTCTCGGTGAGACGGTCAGCGTTCCGCTCGATCGCCAGAATGGCCACATCGGCGCCGACCCCAGAGATGATCTGATTGGTCACCACCTCC
>JBEIJP010000161.1:0-6555 GCA_040380245.1 Acidobacteriota bacterium
ACTTCTTCGAGAGGCTGGACACGTCCACCTCGCCATGCCGATCGATCCGGTGCAGCTGATGGAATTGGCGGCCGAGTTGCGCTCGCAGGGGACAACAATCTCCCTCGACGTTGGCTGGGTCGAGGATTGGTTGCGCGATCCGGCCAGCCTCGCGGCGCTCGCGAGCGTCGACCTCTTTCTCCCCAACGAACGGGAGGGAGAGGCAATGACGGGGGAGGTCGATCCGGCGTCGATGCTGGCCCGCTTCGCCAAGGCGGGCGCAGGGACGGTCGTGCTCAAGCGCGGCCCTCAGGGAGCGATGGCTCGACTGGCGGGAGAGGTCGTCACCGCCCTGCCCCCTCCGGTGACTCCGGTCGATACGACGGGCGCCGGCGACTGCTTCGACGCCGGCTTCCTGACTGCCTGGCGACGCGGACTTCCGCTGGCGACCTGCCTGGAAGTGGGAAACCTCTGCGGCGCGCTCTCGACGACCGAGCCGGGTGGACTGGCCGGGTTCCCGGTCGAAGCCGCCCGGCTGATCCTCTCCACCGGGTAAGCTCCTGCCGCAGCGCCTCCCCACCCAGTCTTTGCAAGGCTGCCAAAATTCACTATGATGCACTTGGATTTTGTGGTTGTCATTCGTACTTTTTTTCAAACGCTCGATCCCGCCTGGGAGAGGCAAGGAGGAGTTGACCATGGGACACGTCGCCGCGCAGCCCTTTCTCGAGCAGCTGAACGACCAGGAGAAGTTCCGCAATTATCAGGCTGAAGCCCGGAGTTCGGTGAAAGATCTCTACCGGGCCAATCATACCCAGCAGACCCTCGACTTTGTGCTCGGCAAGAAGGAGCAGTACGGCCGCCTGGACCACGCCGAGATGGGGGTCTGGGAGGTGATCGAAGCGCTCAACGAATTTGTCGACGACAGCGATCCGGACACGAGCCTGCCGCAGATCGTTCACGCTCTGCAGACCGCCGAAGCGATTCGAATGGACGGGCATCCGCGCTGGTTCATCCTCGCCGGGCTGATCCACGACACGGGGAAGATGCTCAGCGTCTTTGGCGAGCCGCAGTGGGCCGTGGTCGGCGACACCTTCCCGGTCGGCTGTCAATTTTCAGAGAAGATCGTCTACCCGGAGTTCTTCGCCGAGAACCCGGATTCGCGCCACCCCGTCTATTCGACCCCCAACGGAATCTACGAGCCCCACTGCGGCCTCGACAACGTCCACTTCTCGTGGGGGCACGACGAGTATCTCTACCTGGTGACCCGCGACTACCTGCCGAAGGAGGCGCTCTGGATGCTGCGCTACCACTCGGCCTACCCGGTCCACCAGGCGGGAGCGTACCCCCACCTGCTCGGCCCGGAGGACGCGGAGATTCTCAAGTGGGTCAAGGCGTTCAACCCGTATGACCTCTACTCGAAGCGAGAGACGGAGCCGGACGTCAAGGCGCTCAAGCCCTTCTACGAGGAGTTGATCGCCGAATACTTCCCGGCGAAACTCCGCTGGTAGGGCATAGTACACTATAGACACGGGCAGGCACGAAGGGACAGGCGGGAACGATGGGAAAAGTGGCGATTCTAGGCGGGGGAGGGGTGCGGACACCGCTGCTCCTCCACGGGCTGGCGGCAGTCTCTCCCGAGGGCAGCGAGGTCGCGCTCTATGACATCGATCGCGAGCGGGTCGAGGTGATGGCCGGGCTCAGCCGCGAAGTCGTCCGGCGGGCAGGATCGGACCTGACGATCACGACGAGTGAGCGGATCGAAGAGGTCGTCAGCGGGGCCGAGTTTGTGATCAGCAGCCTGCGGATCGGAGGGATCGAGGCACGGGCCCGGGACGAGCGGATCGCCATTGCCCACGGGATTGCCGGGCAGGAGACGACCGGACTGGGCGGCCTGGCCATGGCGCTGCGCACCATTCCGGTGATGCTGGCGCAGGCGAAGGTGGTCGAGGAGCACGCGCCCGACGCCTGGTT
This sequence comes from Acidobacteriota bacterium, assembly GCA_040380245.1. Taxonomy (GTDB): domain Bacteria; phylum Acidobacteriota; class Blastocatellia; order RBC074; family RBC074; genus CAIOZW01. Next base: position 1,951 of record JBEIJP010000161.1, read on the forward strand.
CATCAGCTTCACCAATCCGGCGGGGCTCATGACCCAGGCGCTCGCCGCCCACACCCGGCTGCGACTGATCGGAATCTGCGACACGCCGAGCGAGATGCTCCACCGGCTGGCGGAGGGGCTCGGTCGCCCTGTCGCGGAGATCGATTGCGACTATGTCGGCCTCAACCACCTCGGGTGGATCCGTCGGGTGATGGTCGACGGAGAGGATTGGCTGCCGAGAATTCTCGGGGATGACCAGCTCCTCCGCTCGCTCTACCACGCGGACCTCTTCGACCAGGAGATGATTCGGGCGCTCGGCCTGCTGCCGAGCGAGTACCTCTTCTTCTACTACGGCCAGCAACGAGCCCTCGCCAACCAGCAACGGACCGGCGCCAGCCGCGGCGCCGAGGTGGAACGGCTCAACGAGACGCTCTTTCGGGATCTGCGGCAACTGCTGGCGCAGCCCGGCGAGGGAGAGCGCGCGGTCGACCTCTACCGGACCTACCTGCAGCGCCGTTCCGGTTCCTATATGAAGCTCGAAGCGGAAGGGGGGACGGCGCTGGGGGCCGGAGTCGTCCTCGCGGAAGATCCGTTCGAGGCGGCGACGGGGTACCACCGCATCGCCATCGACGTGCTGACGGCCCTGCGCCAGCGGACGCCGGCGAAGATCGTGCTCAACGTTCCCAACCGGGGCGCGATCGAAGATCTGGCGGCGGACGATGTCGTCGAGCTGCCCTGCTGGATCGACCGGTCTGGCGCCCGGGCGATCGAGAGCGGCCCGCTCCCCCCCTCTGTCCGCGGCCTCGTCGAAGCGGTCAAGGAGTACGAACGCCTCACCATTCGCGCCGCGGTCGAGCGCTCGCGAAGCCTGGCCAAACTGGCCCTTCTCGTCTATCCGCTGGTCGGCCAGTGGCAAGCCGCCGATGAGATGATCGAGGCCATCATCGCCGCGGATCCGGAACACCTCGGGTATCTCCAGTAGAAGGTGGGGGGAGAGCCTCCCCTTCCCTGCTGGCTTGGATGGAACCATTTGACCATGATGCGACGAACCTTAGGACTGATCATTCTTCTTCTGGTAGGAGCCGGAGGACCGGTCGACGGACAGACTCCTGCTCCGACGACGCCTTCCTCGCCCACTCCCGCCCCGGCCGAGATCGAGCTGCGGGCAGGGCTGGCCACGGCCGTCATCACGCCAGCCGAGCCGATGTGGATGGCCGGATACGCCGCGCGGACTGGACGGTCCGAAGGAGCCCTGCACGACCTCCACGCCAAGGCGCTGGCCCTGGAGGACAAGGAGGGGGACCGGATCGTCATTGTCTCCTGCGACATCCTGGGCTTTCCACGAGACCTTGCCGGAAGGATCGCCGAACGGGCCGAAGAGAAGTTCCAGTTGCGGCGCGAGCAGCTGCTCCTCAACGCCTCCCATACGCATACGGGCCCGGTGGTCGAGGGATCACTCGTCGGCGCGTATGAGTTGACCCCGGAGGACGAGGCACGAATCAGAGCCTACACGCAGCAATTGGAGGATTCGATCGTCGGCGTGATCGGCCGCGCCCTGGCTGGACTGGCCCCGGCGCGCCTCTCTTTTGGGACTGGGATGGCCGGCTTTGCCATGAACCGCCGGGTGCCGACGGCCAAGGGGATCGTCGGGGGGACCAACCCCGAAGGGGTGGTCGACCGGGATGTCCCGGTGCTGCGCATCGACACTCCCGAAGGAAAGCTGCGCGGCGTCGTCTTTGGATACGCCTGCCACAACACCACGCTGACGGCGCAGTTCCTGCAGTTCAGCGGGGACTACTCTGGATTTGCCTCCCTGGCGATCGAGAAGGACCACCCGGGAGCGACGACGCTCTTCCTGGCGGGCTGCGGCGCGGACGTCAACCCAGCGCCGCGCAGTCGGCTCGATCTGGCGGAGGATCATGGACAGGAGCTGGCGCAGGCGGTCGAGTCGGTGCTGACCGGGCGACGGACTGCCGTCAAGGGGCGAATTCGGACCGCCTATGACCTGGCGGCGCTCCCCTTTGCCCCGCCGCCCAGCCGTGAGGAGTTCATCGCCCGTCGTCAGGACAAGAACCCCTACCACCGACGCCACGCCGAACGGATGCTGGCTCGGCTGGAGAGCGATGGCCGGCTCAGCCGCGAATATCCGTGTCCGGTCCAGGTGGTGCGGATCGGGGAGGACTTCACGCTGGTCGCGATCGGCGGGGAGGTGGCGACCGAGTACGCGCTCCGGCTCAAAAAGGAGTTGCGGGGGCGCGTCTGGGTCGCCGGGTACAGCAACGATGTCTTTGGGTATGTTCCCTCGGCGAGAATGTTCGCGGAGGGTGGCTATGAAGTCAACGAATCGATGATCTACTACGATCACCCGGGCCCGTTCATCCCGGAGATCGAAGATATCATCATCCGTCGGATCAACAAGCTGATCGAACAGACGCGCCGTGCCCCCGCGGGTCCGGCCGAGAGATAGCCCGCATGCGCCTTTCTCGTCGATTTTGCTTCTGGGCTCTGCTCAGCCTGGTCTGGGCGACTCCTGTCCTCGGGCAGCCCCTGCTGGAGCGAACCTTCCGGGTGACGGAGGAGTCCGAGCTCGTCCTGACGCTGTCGGCGAGTTCGCCGGGCGCGTCGTGGGTGTCGCAGGGTCGCGAGGCCGCCGCGGTAAGGCTCTTCGTCGATGGGCGGTATCAGCAGGATCTGCTGCTCTATGGAGGAGAAGCCTCCTTCGATTACGTGGTCTCGCTCGGACGATCCCTGCCGGGCGAACATACCCTTCGCGTCGAGCACCACCTCCCCTTGAGCGCTCCAGGCGTGGAACGGCCAAAGGTCACGGCGGCGCGTGTCGACCCGATCGCCCGCGGCCAGGCCGAGTTCCTCGCACTGGCCTATGCCCCAATCCTCTACGCCCGTCCCGACACCATCGGCCGGTTCAGCGATCTTCCCTTGCTGATGTACTGCGAGACAGAGGCCGGGGAGAAGGGCGGGAAGGTCTATCGCTACACGGTCATCTTCAGCAACGAAGACGGCGGGACCCAGACGAGCGGCCTGATGGCCCGCTGGGGGCGCACCACCGACATCGAATGGGTCAGCGAGGTTCACCTCGACGCGCAGGGACAATTGGTCCGCCAGCTCTTCCAGGGAGTCAACCACGAGACCAGGCCCTTCTCGGGCGAGAGCGAGGCCGCTCACCCGCTGCTCCAGGTCGCCTCGGTCAACAACAACTTCGCCGATCAGCGGAAGAGCGAGACACGCTTCGCGCTGCGGCCGATCCCGGTCGACCTGAGCCGCGCCTCCCGCGAAACAGTCATGGATGCCCACCCGTGGACCTACCGGGTAATGGCCGAAGAGATGATCCGCGAAGCGAAGATCACCGCGGAGCGGACCCTTGGGCAATCGATCCGGGACCTGCGCGACTACGTCTATCTCGATGCCCAGTCGACCCAGCAGAATGGCGGCGCGGTCAGCTTCGCCGTCAAACTGACCGGGGATCCACGCTGGTACGTCTCCGATCTGGGGATTCCCTCCTACAAGATCGAGCGGAGCGGCCACTATCGAACGACGATTCTGCTCCCGTCCGGCACGCGTCCCGAACAGGTCGAGCGGCTGGCGGTGCGCTGCGACCTGCCCACCAATCCACGGGGCGCCGCGGATGTCGCCCGGGCAGCGACTGCCCGCTGCGAAGTCGGAGCGATCCAGCGACTCTTCTTTCTCGACTCGACATTTCAGCCTGGGGTGGGTCTCCCGGTGCGATTCTCCCCGCTCCAACTGGCATTTGGGGAGGTGGTCGAGATCCCTGTCGGGTCGCGGTAGCGACAACGGAGGTCAGTCCCGAATGAAGTTCGACTACGCGTTGCTGCGGGCAGTAAGTCCCGGGATGGCCAACTGCCAATTGACCTTTCTCGAACGGACTCCGATCGACCTTCCCCGCGCCGCAGCGGAGCACGCCGGGATCGTCCAGGCGCTCCTGGCGGAGGGGAGAACGGTCATCGTCCTGCCCGCCGATCCAACCCTTCCCGATTCGACATTTACCGAAGACACGGCGATCATCCTCGAAGAGGCGGCGGTCATCACCCATCCTGGAGCTGTCAGCCGACGACCGGAGACGGCGGCGATCGCCGCGGTGCTCGGCCGGTTTCGGCGTCTGCTCTGGATGGAGGGCCCGGGCACGCTCGACGGCGGGGATGTCGTCCGCATCGGGCGGACGCTCTTCGTGGGAATCGATACCCGAACCAACGAGGCGGGCATCGCCGAGCTGGAATCGCTCATCACCCCCCTGGGGTACCACGTCGTGCGGGTCCCGACCCATCAATGCCTGCATCTCAAGACGTGTGCGACGTGGCTGGGCGGGAAGCGCTGGCTGGCGAACCGGTCGTGGTTTGACGCGCGTCCACTCGAAGCCGAAGGGTTCGAAATTCTGGATGTCCCGGCGGAAGAGCCCTGGGCCGCCAATACGCTGCGGCTCGGCGAGACGGTCTATCACCCGGCTGGATTCCCCCGGACGTCCGCCCTCCTCACCGCCGCCGGGTACCGGGTCGTCCCCATTCCAATGGCCGAACTGCAGAAGGCGGAGGCGGGCCTGACCTGCACCTCTCTCCTCTTCACGGTCGAAGATTGAGTGTGGGAAGGGGCAGG
>JBEIJP010000162.1:0-6552 GCA_040380245.1 Acidobacteriota bacterium
CGTGGGAGACAGCGGCGGTCGACAGCTCGATCGCAGCATTCTCGACGCCGTCCTCGAGGACTCGCGTGCCCTGCGGACGCGGATCACGGCCCGGGACCGTCGCAAACTGGACGAGTACCTCGAATCGATTCGCGACATCGAGAAGAGGATCGACTTTGCCGCGAAGGAGGAGCGACTGGAAGGCTGGCGTCCAACGCTGCGTCAACCCAACCTGCCCCGCCCCGGTGAACAGGCGCCGCAACTCGTCCCGGAGCACATCCGGCTGATGCTCGATCTGATCGTACTGGCGTTCCAGATGGATCGCACCCGGATCGTCACCCTCATGCTCAACAACGACCTGTCGCAGATGAACTTTCGCTTCCTTGAGGGAGTTCGCGGGGCACTCCATCTCGACCTGACCCACAATGGCAAGGTCCCCGCGACAGAGGCGATGTACCTCCGGACCAATCAATACCACGTCGAACAGTTCAGCTACCTTGTCCAACGGCTCAAGGCGATCGATGAAGGCGGCTCAACGCTGCTGGATAACTCGGTCCTCATGCTGGCCTCCAGCCTCTTCGATGGCGATGCCCACAGCGCCGAGCAGCTCCCGATCGTCCTTGCCGGACGCGCCGGCGGAGCACTCCGTACCGGCCGGATCCTCGACTATCTCGATCGCGGAGACGACCATCGACGTGCCTGCAGCCTCTTCCTCTCGCTGATGGATCTGATGGGCGTCCGGCTCGAGCGGTTCGGCGACAGCGAAACCAGACTCGCCGGGCTGGTCTGACGTCGGGTAGTGGTTCTGTGTCCCGAGCGTCTTCATTTTGGAAGGCATCCATTCCCCCCCTTGCGGGAATCAAAGACTCCGCTGATTCGTCACGCCTGGGCCCTGTCGAGGGTCGACTTCGTCCTTTGCCAGGGCCATCTTCCCGGTGGCCTCGGGCAAGACCGGCTCAGGCCGAACCGAGGCGTACCGGGTGGGCGCGCTGTCAGGTTGATCGACGGATCTCCGTCAGGGGCGTCTCCAGCGGTTGGCGGGTCTCTTCCTGATGGCAGGGGGAGCGGCCCAATGAGATCCTTGCGTATCCGGCGGCTCGTCGGCGAATGTCCGCGTGGGAGGATCTTGCCAAACCCGCCAAGGCTGCTTTATTGTCTTCTCGTATGAATCCGCGATGAATCCCCGTGAACGACTTTGCTCCCCCCAAACCCGTTGGGCCCAATTGATGTCGCTCGATCTGAATGGCCGGAATGAAAGGCGGAAGAGGTCGACCGCGCCACCCTGGACATTCGTGGAGACCTCACCCAGATTGGGGAGAGGATGAAAGGAGAGACCCTGTGATGAGAACTGGCAGAAGGATTTGGTCCATCGAGGGCCGATGGCGATGGTCGTGTACCGCACTGATCGCCGTCCTCCTCCTCCTGTGCGGGTGGCCTGGTCTGATCCTGCCTGGTGCTCCGTCAGCGACGACACGGCCGCTGAGACAGGATCCCGCGCCGCCAGCGGGCAGAACGGAGGCCGCGAGCCCCACCCCGACGGGGGGCGTCGCCGATCTGCTCGGGCGGTGGAACATCACCGGTGAGGGAGCCTATGCCGACCACGTCTACTGGCTCGAAGTCCGACAGGCCGAGAACGGACGACTGCAGGGCACCTTCCTCAACCGCCGGGGCGGATTGATCTCGCTGCCGGAGATCGCGCTTGTCGACGGTGAACTGCGCTTCGAGGTTCGCCCCCGTCCGAACGCTCCACGCGAACTCCATCGCGCCCGCGTCGAGGAGGGCCGCCTCCTCGGACGCTTGACGGTCGAGGACGGCTCCCGGGAAACTTCACAGGAGAACCCCCCGGAAACTCCCCAGGAGATACCGGAGATACCCTGGATGGGGGAGCGGCCGCCGCAGTGGGGGACCCACAACGCCAATGGCCGATTCCGGCTGGGAACCCCGGTGCAACTCTTCGATGGCGAGACTCTCCAGAACTGGCTGCCGCGCGACCCGACGCGCCCGCTCGGCTGGACGATCGCCGATGGGGTCATGCGCAACGAGGAGAAAGCGAACAACCTGATCTCCCGTCACCATTTCGAGAATTTCCGAATCCGGGCAGAGTATGCGATCGCCGAGAAGAGCAACAGTGGAATCTTTCTGCGCGGACGCTATGAGCTGCAGATCGTCGACGACACGGGTCAGCCTCCCGGTCCGCACGGCCACATGGCCCTCTACAGTCGCGTGCCCCCCGCCCTCAACGCCGGCCTGCCGGCGGGTCAGTGGCAGGTCGTCGAGGCGACGATCGTTGGAAACCGCCTGACGGTCGACCTCAACGGGAAGCGGGTTCACGACAACATCCTCCTTGATGGCATCACCGGCGGAGCGATCGACAGCCGCGAAGGAGCACCCGGCCCCATCATGGTCCAGGGCGATCACGGCAAGGTTCTCTTCCGCCGCATCACGGTGACGCCGATCCTCGGGGTTCGCTGAGGTGAGTTCACCACGGTCGAGGTACACAATCCAATTGAGATACGGTAGAGACGAGACCATCAGACGGAGCAATCGAGCATGACCCAGGCCCGTCCGAAGACGCCCCCCCCCTCCCTGCCGCCGGGATCCGACCCACACGCCACCTCGCGCCCCTCTTCCTCGTGGAAGCGACTCCTGCCGGGGTGGATTGGGGAGGAGACCTCGATCAGCCGGCAGGTGCAGGTCCTGATCGATCTGCTGATCTGCCTGACCAGCTTCACGGTCGCCCACTTGCTGCGCTTCGATGGCTGGCCTTACGCCCCCTACGATGAGCGCTTTCTCGACTGGCTGCCCTACCTCTTGCTGGCCCGGACGGGGGTCAACCACCTTCTGGGGCTCTACCGGCGCGTCTGGCGGTATGTCAGCATCCCCGATGTGACGCAGCTGGCGGTGGCCATCGGGACCGTCTCGGCCGTCCTCCTCGCCCTCCGGATCCTCGCCGCAAACAGCCTGCCGCGCCTCGCCGTTCCGATCAGCGTCATCATCATGGACTTGGTGCTGACGTTGGTAGGAATGCTGGCGGCCCGCCTGAGTTGGCGATTGACGGCGGAGCGGGCGGCGCGCGCGGAGCAGAGCCACCCCGGGGTCCGGCTGCGGACGCTGCTCGTCGGGGCGGGCAGTGTCGGTATCTCGACCGTCCGGGAGATTGGACGGCACACCGATCTGGGGTTCGATGTACGCGGCTTCCTCGATGACAACGAGAGCAAGCAGGGGGCGGTCATCCAGGGAATCCCGGTGCTCGGGCGGACCGAGGATCTTCCTGCCATCGCGGATCGCTACCAGATCGACCAGGTGATCATCACCATGGCGAGCGCCCGCCGCCGAACGATCCGTCGGATCCTCGACCTCTGTGAACAGAGCCGTCTGCCGGTACGCATCATCCCGGCGCTCTCCGAGCTGCTCGGCAACGAGGTGACGGTCAGCAGCCTGCGACAAGTCGAGATCGAGGACCTGCTCGGAAGGGATCCGATCGACATCGACGAATGGCTCGAATCGAACCGGACCGCCTACCATGGACGGCGCATCCTCGTCACCGGGGCGGGAGGGTCGATCGGGCGGGAACTCTGCCGGCAACTGCTCATCCTCGAACCGGCCTCCCTCCTCCTCCTCGACAAGGACGAAAACGCCGTCTTCGAGGCGGAGCGCTACCTGCGTGAGCAGGCGGCATCCTTGACGGCCATCAACGGAGGCTTGGGAGAGACGACGATCGTTCCCCTCATCTGCGACCTTCGCCACCGGGCCCGCCTCAGTCAGATCTTCACGTCGCAGGATCCGCAGGTCGTCTTCCACGCGGCGGGTCACAAACACGTTCTCCTCATGGAGCAGAACGCCGCCGAGGCGATCCACAACAACATCGGGAGCACCCTGACGCTCATTGGGCTGGTCGCCGTCAACCCACCCCGCTTCCAGCGCCACCTCCCGGAAGAGGGCGCGCCCGAAACGCGAAGCAGCCTCGGCGGGGTTGAGCGGTGCGTCCTCGTCTCGTCCGACAAGGCGGTCAACCCGACGAGCGTCATGGGAGCGACCAAGCGGGTCGCGGAACTGCTCTTCCAGGCCGCCGCCAGCGCGCAGCCGGCTCCGGACCGGACGAGCTTCGCCTGCGTCCGCTTCGGGAATGTGCTGGGGAGCCGTGGTAGCGTCATTCCGATCTTTCGTGAGCAGATCCGGGCGGGTGGTCCGGTGACGGTCACCGATCCCGATGTCGAACGCTACTTCATGACGATCCCGGAGGCGGCGCAGCTGATCATCCAGGCAGGGGCGATCGGAGCACATGGAGAGATCTACCTGCTCGATATGGGAGAGCCGATCCGAATGGTCGAGCTGGCAAAGGACATGATCCGGCTCTCGGGATTGACGCTCGGAGAGGACATCGAGATCGTCTTTACCGGCCTGCGTCAGGGAGAGAAGCGCAAGGAAGAGCTGATGATCGCCGAGGAGGGAGCGCAACGCACCCCTTTCGGGAAGATCTTCATCGCCCCGCCGCTCGAGTACGATTTCGGGCGACTCTCGACTCACGTGGCCGCCTTGACGGCTGCCGCCGAAGCGGGCGATCATCCGCGTCTCTACCAGCTACTGGGAGAGATGGGAATCGGATTCCAACCCACGCCGGCCAGACCGGAGGTGGGAAGCACGGCCCCGCCGCCACCCATCGCCGAGGTCACGGCGCAGACAGAAAGGGCCCGGTCGTCGAGGTTCGGCCAGTCCACATTGAGAGGCTAGTACCGACATGCCACGAAAGATCGATCGTGACAGGCTCCGTCCGGAGGAACAAGGTCTCGACGCCATACCATCCGCAGGGCGGAGAGCATTGCTCAAAGCCCTCCCGCTCCTTCTGGTCGAGCCGGCCCTCGGGGCGCCCAGCCTCGACGTCGCGGGTCAGGGACCATCCCCAACCGGATCCGCCTCGCCCCTTGCCCCGGCGCGCCGCTCGCTGCGTCGGGCAATCGACAAGCTGGTTGCGAGGCGAACCGTGACGGTCGGCTTCCTCGGGGAGTCGCTCAGCGCCGGCGACGGCGCCAGCCAGCCGGAGCGGACCTCGATGCGGGCGCTTGTCACCCGGTGGATCCGCCAGACCTTCCCCCAGGCCCGCCTCGAAGCGATCAACGCCGCCGTCAGCGAGACCGATTCACTCTATGGCACACTGCGGCTGCGCCGGGACCTGCTCGCTCATAAACCCGATCTGGTCCTGGTCGAATTCCTCCGACTGGATGCGCGACGGGACGAGAAAGCGGTCGAGAAGTCGATCGAGGGAATCCTGCGGCAGCTCTTGATCCTCTCACAGCCCCCGGAGGTCCTCCTCCTCTATCCGGCCTCCCCGCAAGGCCCGCTCCCGGTTGAGTGGCACGAGCGGATCGCGTCCTATTACGGCATCCCGAGCCTCGATCTTGGGTCCGAAGTCGCGCGGGCGATGGGCGCGGGTGAGTTTCAGCCCAATCAGTTCTGGACCCAGCCCTCCGGGGAGAGTGGAGGTCTGACGGACCTCGGTCACCGCTTTACCGCCGAGCGGGTCATCGCTCGGCTCCAGGCGGCAACCCAGGAGCCGCCGAGCCCATTGGCCCGCACCCTTCCCCTCCCCCTGGTCAGCGACGAACTCAACTATGGCGAGTTGCGACCGATCGCCGAGCTGCGCTCGCGCCTGCGTCCGGAACCCCACTGGCGGCTCGAAGCCACCTCCGACCGGCAACTCCCGACGCACCTGCTCGTCACGGACCGGCCGGGCGCCGAGATCAGCACCTACTTCGAGGGGACGGTGCTCGGCCTGACCTTCCTCCAAGGGCCGGATGGAGGAAGCTTCGAGGTTCTCATCGATGGGAAACCCGCACTCGCTCCGCTCGCCCGGATCGAGACCTACCATCCCGTCCGCCGGCTCGGGACGGCCCTCCTGCCGGGCGGGTTGAGCCTCGGGGAGCACACGCTCACCCTGCGCCTCCTCCCGGATCGTCATCCGAAGAGCAGCGGACAGAAGATCCGTCTCGGCTATCTCCTCGTCGGCGGACAACGCCCCGAACGGCTCTGATTGGCGCCGCAAACTGGTCAGGAAGATTCGATCAGGAGAGGGGAGGAGCGAGGGCCCACTCGCCCGGTCGGAGAGTGCCCAACTCCCAGGGGCCGATGCGGACGCGGATCAGGCGAAGGGTGGGATGACCGACCGCCGCGGTCATACGGCGGACTTGCCGGTTCCGGCCCTCCCGGAGGGTGAGCTCCAGCCAGGCGGTGGGAATCTCTCGCCGCTCCCGGATCGGTGGATGGCGAGGCCAGAGATCGCCCGGAGGAGCAAGCGGCCGCACGCGGGCGGGCCGTGTCCTCCCATCCCGCAACGAGACCCCCCGGGCCAGCGACCGACAGGCCTCTCGCCCCGGCTCTCCCTCAACCTGGACCCAGTAGGTCTTCTCCAGGTGATGGCCTGGATCGGTGATCCGGTGTTGCAGCGCGCCATCATCTGTCAGGACGACCAGCCCCTCGCTGTCATAATCGAGCCGACCCGCCGCATAGAGCCCGGGCCAGTCGAGAAAGGCCGCGAGCGTCGTGCGCCCCTCCGTATCGGTAAACTGACAGAGCACC
>JBEIJP010000163.1:0-6529 GCA_040380245.1 Acidobacteriota bacterium
GTACACAAATCGTATGGAACGCAGGAGGTGCTTCGCGGGGTCACCTTTCAGATCAACCCCGGGGAGCACGTCGGCCTCGTCGGACGCAATGGCGCCGGGAAGACGACGATTCTCCGCCTGATCGTCGGCGCCGAGTCCCCGGATGAGGGCGACCTCGAGCGTCAGCGGAATCTGCGCGTCGGAGTCCTCGCGCAGCACGTCGACTTTGGGGGAGAGGCAACGGTTCTCGAGGCGGCACTCGGCGTCTTTGAGCGGCTTCTCCAGCTCGAACGAACGATGCGCGAGCTCGAGCTGGCCATGACCGAGGCGACGGGAGATCGCCTCGACCAGGCCATGCACGACTACAGCGAGGCCCAGCACGCCTACGAGCATGAGGGCGGCTTCACCTACCACGCCCGTGCCGAAGCGGTCCTTCTCGGGCTTGGGTTTACCAAGGAAGAGTTCGACAAACGGGCCGCCTCCCTCTCTGGGGGAGAGAAGAACCGGCTTGGGCTGGTTCGGCTGCTCCTGCTGGAGCCAGACCTCCTCCTCCTCGACGAGCCGACCAACCACCTCGATGTCGAGGCGGTCGAGTGGCTGGAGGAGTTCCTCACCGCGTACCGTTCCGCCTACCTGATCATCTCTCACGATCGCTTCTTCCTGGATCACACGGTCAACCGGGTTCTCGACCTGGAATTTGGCAAGGTCGACAGCTACAAGGGGAATTACACCGCTTACCAGGTGGAGAAGGCCGAGCGACTCGAGCACCAACAGCGGGCATATGAACAGCAACAGGAGATGATTGCGCGGACGGAAGATTTCATCCGTCGCAACATCGCCGGGCAGAAGACGAAGCAGGCCAAGTCGCGTCGAATCATGCTCCAGAAGATGGAGCGGATCGAGAGTGTCGCCGCCCAGGATTCGGCCAACTTCAAGCTGCACCCGACGACTCGCACCGGGGATCAGGTGCTGATTCTCGATCGACTGTCGGTCGGTTTTCCAACCCGCACCCTCGCGCAGAACCTGTCGCTGACGCTGCGCCGGGGCGATCGACTCGGGGTTATCGGGGGGAATGGGACGGGGAAGACCACCTTTCTGCGGACGATTCTCGGCGAGCAGGCGCCCCTCTCTGGCGAACTCCGCTGGGGGACGGGCGTCAAGACCGGGTATTACGATCAGCGGCTGAAGCTGGTCGACGACCGCCACACCGTCCTCGAAGAGCTGCGCAGCTCGGCGCCCTCGACCGTTCCCGACGGGGAGTTGCGGGGCTTCCTCGGGCGGTTTCTCTTTACGGGAGACGATGTCTTCAAATCGGTCGCGACCCTCTCCGGCGGAGAGAAGGGGCGGCTGGCCCTGGCGCGTCTGATCTATTCCCGCGTCAACGTGCTGATCCTCGACGAGCCGACCAACCACCTCGACATCGCCTCCTGTGAGGCGCTCGAGGATGCGCTCAATGAGTACGGCGGGACGATCATCACTGTCTCGCACGATCGCTATTTTCTCGATCGGATTGCGACACGGATCCTCTCGTTCGGTCCCACCGGAGTCGAGGATTTCGATGGCGGCTACAGCGAATTTTACGAGGCCCATCACCGGGCCGCCTCCGCGCCCGTGGTGAGCCCGGAACCGGATCGGGCGAAGGTCCGGCGGTCGCCCGATCCAGCGCCGCGGGAGTCGGGTGGTCAACGCCGGAAGCAACGGTCAGCTGGTCCCTCGGCGGCGGAGCTGGAAGCGGAGATTCAGCGACAGGAAGCGGTACTGGCCGAGTTGACCCAGCGGCTGAGCTCCGAGCAGGTGGCCCGCGACCGGGAACAGATGCTTGCTGTAACCAACCAGTATCAGGAGGTCGAGTCGCGTCTGCAAGCCCTCTACCGGGACTGGGAAGCGGCCCTCGAGCGCGAGGCGGACGGCGGAGCCGCCGCGAAGTCGGGCGCTTCCTCGCGCTGACCGGTCACGACTCCCAACAGGTTGGTTCTCTCTCCTTCTCCGCTGGAGGAATCGAAGACATGCCTCCCAAGACGCTGGCGGCCCGCCAGCTCGATCAGCGAAAGATCCCCTACGAACTGAGAGCCTACGAGGTCCGCGAGGACGAGCTCGACGCCGTCACCGTGGCCTCCAAGGTCGGCATGCCGCCCGAGGCGACCTTCAAGACGCTGGTGGTCCGGGGCGACCGAACAGGCGTCCTGCTGGTCTGCCTGCCCGGGAACGCCGAGCTCGACCTGCGCCGGGTTGCGGCGCTCACCGGGAATAAGCGGGTCGACCTTGTCCCGGTTAAAGAGATCCAGGCCCTGACGGGGTACATCCGCGGCGGGGTCTCCCCGATTGCCACGAAACGTCCCTACCCCCTCCTGCTCGACGAGAGCGCGCATCTGCATGATCGGATCAGCATCAGTGCCGGGCAGCGCGGTCTTCAAATGCTGCTCTCACCGGAGGCGTTGCAGGCGGTGACCGGGGCCACCTGGGCCCAGATCACCACCCTTGGGTGAACGACCGTGGGTCACTTCTTGCGGCCGAGTCGGGCGATCTCCTCGAAGTAGTGGACAAACATGCGGATGCCTCCGGATGTCTGCTGCCAGTCGTAGTTCTCGTTCTTGGCATGGTAGCCATGTTCCGGGAGACTCAGTCCGAGGAAGGTGATCGGGACCTTGAGCCGCTTCTGCATTGTCACGACCGCACCGATCGACCCGCCCTCCCGGGTGAAGGCCGGCTCTTTGCCATACGCCCGCTTCATCGCCGTTCTGGCGGCGTCGGCATACGGACCGTCGAAGTCGCCGATGAAGGGCTCGAGCGCCTGTGTCGCCACGACCCGCACATCTGGATTGAGGGAGCGGACGTAATCACGGACGATCCGGGTGATCTGGCTCGGTCGCTGATCCGGCACCAGCCGCATACTGATCTTGGCCTCGGCGTGATAGGGAACGATCGTCTTGACCCCAGGTCCGGAGTAGCCCCCGGTAATCCCGTGCACCTCGAAAGTCGGCATGGCCATGATCGCCGTCAGGACGTCCGCCTCGTTCTTCAAGTGGGGGCGGATCGATTTCAGTTCGTGGGCTTTGAGAAAGCCTCGGGTGGTGAAGCCGGAGTCGACGAAACTGGCGATCTCGGCGGCAGTCGGTCTCCGGACTCCTTCATAGAACCCGGGGATCAGGACTTGACCGGTCTGCGCGTCATAGCACTGGCTGATCACTTTGGCCAACTCCCCGATCGGGTTGCGGGCGGCGCCCCCGACCAGCCCGGAATGGACATCCTTGTGGTGGGTCTCCAGCTGGAAGAGAAAGGTCTGCAGGCCCCGTAATCCGTAGGGAATCGCCGGCTGCTTCCGGGAGATCCAGATGGTGTCGCTGACCAGCACGGAGTCTGTCTTCAGCTCTGGCAGGTGACCCCGCACGAAGGTATCGAAATTGGGGCTCCCTATCTCCTCCTCCAGCTCCCAGATAAATTTGTAGTTGAGCGGGATCCCGGCGGCCACCGCGTATCGGACTGCCAGCAGGGCGGTCAAGGCCGGCCCTTTGTCATCGGTCGTTCCGCGCCCCTCGTATCGATCGCCATCCCGGAAGAAGGTGAAGGGGGCTCGATGCCATTCCGAGGGGTCGGCAGGCTGGACATCGAGGTGGTTGTAGATAGTGACGGTCGGATAGGACGGATCGACAATCAGCTTGCCGAAGACGACAGGGTGACCAGGGGTCTCCACGGGGCTCGCCTCCGCACCGACTTCACGCAGGTAGGCGGAGGAGATCTCGGCGCAGCGGCGGATATCCGCCTTGCATTCCGGATCGCTGCTGACGCTGGGGGTCTCGACCAGCGTCGCCAGCTTCTCCTCGAACTCTGGGCGGACACTGGCGATGTACTCGGCGAGGTGGTGGTTGGGCTGTTCTCTCTTCATCGGTCGATTCTCCTCTCACGGAATCAATCTGGATGAGTCGCTTCCCGGCCGGGACGGGTGAGTCCTGCCAGGAGACGCCATCCAGCAGCATGGTGCTTCAATAGAGCCGGATGTTGTCAAGTTCGATCCAGCGCATTCCCAGCGGTGGACCAGCCATCTCAAAGCTGGTCAGGAGCAGGTCCTTCCCGTTCCAGTCGGGCCCGGGAAGCTTTCCCGCGCTCCGCTTGAGTTGGGCAAAGGGGACCCGGTGCGTCTTCCAGCTGGCGGTGGCGATAAAAGAGGCCGCGAACGGGCGGTTGTCCCGCAGAGACGCGGTCGTCACTGTCAATCGATAGGTTCCTTCCCCACGCACATCGAAAGAGATTCCCGCAAAGCGCGAGGCGTCGACCGGCTCGATCCCGCCCTGACGGAAGGGTAGCTGGAGTCGCACGAACGGATTCTCTGCTGAGCTGAGCCGCGCCGTGGCGAGCAGGCTCTTCCCTCTCCCTTGTCGTTCGACCCGATCGAAGATCAGACGGGAGGGGGTGACCCCGGTCTCTGTCGCGTAGACCCAGCGGGTATCCAACCGGCTCCGCCCATCCTGAGACTCAAAGTCGTCAAGCAGGGCTGCCACCGGGGCGGCCGGTAGCGGCGTCGTCTCGCGGGTGGCGATTCGCCGGGCGAGGGCTGAACGGTCGATCTCCCTGCCTCCCAGAAAGAGATGGCGAATCCGTCGCAGATCCGTGACCTGGCGGTGGGGCTCCCCCTCGACCACCAGGATGTCCGCCAGTCGTCCCGGGGCGATGGTCCCGCGCTCTCCCTGCAGCCGCAGCGCTTTGGCTGCGGTTCCGGTGGCGGCGGTGATCGCCTCGAGCGGCGTGAGTCCTCCAGCGATGAGCAGCTCCATCTCGCGCAGGGTCGCCCATCCGTGGTGAGTTCCGGTGACCCCCGCGTCGGTTCCCACGCCAATGGCGACTCCTGCCTGTCGTGCCGCGCGCAGATTCTGTCCCAGATAGTGCCAGCGACGCTGGCGGTAGGGAGTCTCGCGGCCCGGCGCCGGCGGCCACGGGGTCGGGCCGGCCTCGCCGACCGGGGTCGCGTTGACGGGACGAGTCAGTGGGGGCTCGATCGCCTCCCGGACAACTGGATCGAGCACCGCTTCGAGCAGCGGCGAGAGGATGGCGCGTGGGCGTGGTTCGTAGACCGCGAGCGTGTTGACGTAGGCGGTGCCGTTGGTCCGAAGAAGCTCGAGCAGACTCGGGTCGGCGATTCCATCCCCCATGCCGTGAGCGAGCACATCGACTCCGGCTTGTGAGGCGAGTCTCGCCTGGTCGCGTCGGACGGTGTGGGTCAAGACGGGCCACCCCTCGCGGTGTGCCTCTTCCACCAGGGCCGTCAGCGTCTCCAGGTTCATGCTGGTCATGTCCGGCGCCGCGCCGTAGCGCCACCCATCGGTGAAGACTTTGACGATATCTGGACGGTAGGCGACGACGCGCCGGATCGCCGCGCGTGCCTCTTCCGGCGTTGCGACCTCCTGGGAGAAGAAATCCCCACGACCGCCCTCCGCGCCGTGTCCTCCCGGCGTCGTCAGCCGGGCGGCCAGGCTGAGGCGTGGTCCCTCGATCACCCCTTCCCGCAGCAGCCGTCGCATCGGCTCGAACGTCTCAGGGTAGGTTCCGAAGTCGACCACCGAGGTCACCCCGCAGTAGAGGTAGGCGAGCAGGTTCTTCGGCCAGTCGCCCGTTACTCCACTCGCTGTGCCATAGGGAAGGTGGGTATGCAGATCGAAGAGGCCTGGCAGCACCGTCAGCCCGGTCGCGTCGATCCGACGCGCCTCCGGCGGGATCGCGAGATTGGCCCCGACGGCCTCGATCCGGTCCCCCCTGATCAGGATCGTCTGGGCGGAGGGTGGACTCCCCGTCCCATCGATGACCGAGCCATTGACCAGGGCCACGACGCTCGAACGCGCGCCGCCCTGTGGTGCGCTCACCGCCGCGCCAGCCATCGAACGGCTGCCGCTCAACCATCTTTCACCTGCCCAGCCGCTGCCCAGTCCACCCAGCAGCAGCAGCGCCACTCCGATCTTGCCACCGTGCCTCGTCAATCGATCACTCCCTCTCAATCGCGTTCTCCTCTCTTGCTTCCTGATCCGCGACGACACCGTGGAGAGCCATCAGGGAACGATCCCGGGAAAGAGGTAGGCCTGGGAGAGGACGAGCAGACCCACCAGGACGGCCATGGCTACACTGTGGAAGAAGACATAGCGAAGGATCGGCCCCTCCTCCCCGTGCTGGCCTGTCGCCACTCCCGCGACCACGATCGACTGGGCGTCGATCATCTTTCCCATCACTCCACCGGAACTGTTGGCCGCGGCCGCCAGCACCGGGGAGAGTTGCAGCTGCTCCGCGGTGATCTGCTGCAGGTTGCCAAATAGGACGTTGGAGGAAGTGTCGCTCCCCGTCAACGCGACTCCCAACCACCCCAGCAGCGGGGAGAAGAAGGGGAAGAGAAATCCTGTGCTCGCGAAGGCGAGGCCCATCGTCGCGTCCAGTCCGCCATATCTCGTCGTAAAGCCCAACGCCAACATTGCCGCGATCGTCACCAGCGAGAGCCGAACCCGGCGCAGCGTCTCCCCGTAGATTCGCAGCAGCCTCCCCGGGGAGAGCCGCAGCAGCAATCCGGAAAGGA